>JAJYGY010000359.1 GCA_021790555.1 bacterium | reverse complement strand
CTGCGGCACGGCCAGGGCGGCCCATTCGCGCCCGGCCAAGCAGGCCCCGGGGCTGATCGACGACTTCCAGGACCAGGCCGCCAACGCGGCCGGCCCGGGCGCCAACGGCGTCAACGACGCCGTCAATCCCGCCTGGGCCGGGCTGCCCGTGGTGGTGGGCGGAAACGTGGTGGCCGCCAACGGCGGAAGCACCGGTTTCGGCAGCCTCACCCTGACCACCCGGCCGGGCGAGCGGGGCGCGCCCAGCCGGCATTTCGCCTCCATCTGGGGCCGCCTGCCCGTCAGCGGCAAGACCTACTTCGACGCCACCCTGGAATTCTGGATGGCCAAGGCGTGGTGGAAGGGCCCGTCCCAGGCCGCCTATGCCGACCTGTCGGCGTATTCGGCCGTCACCTTCTGGTACCGGGGCCTGGCGGGGCAGGCCTGCCTCCTGATGGCCTGCGATTCCACGGGCTTCAAGCTGGGCGCCAACCAGGGAAGCGTGCCCTTCTACCAGTACGGCTTCACCGCCCCGGACGGCGACTGGCACCAGGCCACGGTTTATTTCCCGGGAAAGGGAGACCCCAGCTTCAGCCTGCCTTCCTGGTACCAGGGCAGTTCCTACAACTTTGACCCCAAGGCCGTGGGGGACCTGCAGTTTTTCGTGCCGTCCAGCACGTCCCAAGCGGTTGACTATAAGCTGTCCGTGACCCAGGTGAGCCTGAGCCGCTGATCCGGTTCCGCCCGTTTCGAATTTTTCATGGGCGTTTGAAGGCGGACGGATGTTATAATTTCGTCAAATGGCCCCGTGCCTACTGGCCACCTTGACGGACCTTGTTTCCATCCTTTGGTTTCGGGGATTCCCGGAACCAGGGAGGCCGGCGCCTGCCCCGCTGTCGGGATTGCCGCGGGCCCTGGAAACGCATCAGGTACTTATGAAGAAAACCCTCTTTCTATTTCCACTGGTGCTTTTCCTGGCGGTGTCCTGGCCGAGCCAGGGCGCGGGAATGCACTTCGTGGACTGGTTCCAGAGCCGGGACCGGGCCTACCAGGACCTGAAGCAAGCCCTTGCCCAGGCCGGGCTTTCGATGAAGCCCGGCACTGGACTCGCCGGCTCGATGCCGGCGGCCCAGGCCGGGCCCCTCAACGGGCCGTCCGGCTGGGTCGTGGACAGGATCCGGGGCGGATACCCCATTCCCCAGGCCTCGGCCCGGGACCTGGCGGCCCAGCTGGAGGCCGATCCCGCGGTTTCCCAGGACCTCAAGGACCGCCTGCGCCAGGACCTGCCCTCCGAAGCCGGCCAGTTCCAGGACCACCGCGCGCAAATCCTGGGGAAGGTCCAGGACCTGGGGCAGCGCATGGACGCCCTGGACCACCAGGTGGGGGAGATCGAGAAAAGCTTCGCCCGCAACAACTACGGGCCCTACAGCTCGCCCCTGGACTCCATCACCCTGGTCTCCTCGGGCGACTACCAGCACTGGTTGGGCATCGAACCCGCCCAATGGGGAGGCCCGGCCGTGGCCCTGGAGGACACCTTCAACGGCACGACCGGGGCGATGAACTACTCCTTCCATTTCGACCTCCATTACGATCAGGAATTGTCCAATTCCAACTGGCAGACCCCTTCCCAGATCGCCAGCATCCTTTACATCATTGGCGGTAGCAACGCGACCCTGCTGATCAACCGGGGCTGGCTGGCCGGCACCCAGTTCGAGCTGGGCATGGAATTCTACGGATTTTCCCACCTGCTCTTTTCGGGCCCGGGCTTCCGGCCCTCCAGCCCCTTCTTCATGGGAACGGACGCCTCCACCATCGGAGACGTGGCTCCCTCCGGCCAGCGCACCGTGCAGGGCCTTCTCATCCAGAAGCAGGGCCAGTCGGGCTGGTGGTGGCCCTTCACCAACACCCAGATCGTGCTGGAACCCCTGTACCTGGGCGGCGAGAACAACCCCTACCTGCCCTACGCCGGCCCCTACAGCCAGCACGCCAACGAGTTCGCGGCCCGCCTGGACCTGGCCGGGCTCAACTTCATCCCCGGCACCCAGGATTCCATCCCCTACCTGATGACCGACCTGGTCAAGTCGGACCAGGCCCAGCTCAACGGGTTCCAGCTCAACGACACGGCCTTCAACGGCGTGGGCGTGCCCGAGACCGACCAGGCCTACGGCCTGGGCCTGACTACCCAGCTGGACACGGGCGGCCAGGTCCTCTTCGAGGCCGCCACCAGCGACTGGCAACGCCAGGATTCGGTGCAGGGTTACCCGGGCTACGACAAGCACTTCACCGGCCAGGCCTACTACCTGAACTACACCGACACCTTCGGCCCCTTAAGCCTCGGCCTGGAGGCCTCCCAGGTGGATCCTTACTTCATCACGGGCGGGCACGAGGGCTACGCCTCGGGCAACCAGCAGGCCGGCAGCACCTTCGACAGCACGGTGGACGACCCCCGGCCGGGCAACTGGGGCGACACCACCTGGGAGACCCTCAGCCTGGACCCCACCGTCATCTCCAACAACACCCAGCGGGCCTTCCTCAACGCGACCTGGCTGGGGTCCTGGTCCACCCTGCAGCTTTCCGGGGGGGTCAGCAAGCAGATCAACCCCAGCGGGCCCTGGATCCGCGCCTCGGAATACTTCGACAACAACCAGAACAACGGCTATTCCTGGTTCAACCTCTTCGGCGAGCACTATTCCTACTGGCTGCCCGGCGAACAGGTCAACTCCGCGGCCATCAACCCGGCCTTGGTCGGATACAACGGCGTGACCCAGGGACAGGCCTATTACCACGGCCAGCCCCTGCAGTATCCGGCCGTGCTTTCCAACGGCATCCCCTACGGCACCCCGCCGGCCGGGGTGTACTGGGACGACCTCACCCAGCTCTTCTACCGCTGGACCACCCAGACCATCTGGCTGAGCCAGAACGGCGTGGGCGACCCGAACCTGCGCGCCGACAGCGTCAAGTACCTCAATTCCGCCAGGCTGGACTGGACCATCGACTTCCAGGCCCTGATGGGCTCGGAACTGCCACGCAACCTGAAGCTTTTCAGCCAGTACGAGGACACGGCCGAGCAGCTGCAGGCCCCCGGCCTGGGCGCCGCGCCCCTGCTGCGGCAGGTGGCCGACGGCGCCGACCTGCTGTGGGACCTGAACGAGGCCTGGGAAATCGTGGCCATGGCCGGGTACGAGACCTGGAACAGCCAGTACAGCTACTTTCCCGTGGCCTTCCTGGAGAAGACGGCCGGCCTGGGGGTCAACCTGCAGCTGGCGCCCCTGCTGAGGGGCCTCACCGTGAACCTGCGATGCCGCTACTACGGGCACGAGGACCTGAATTTCGAAAACCGGAGCTTTTCCGGGTGGATCGCCACCCTGGGAAGCACCTACGTTCTCAACAATTGACGGCCTGAAGGAGTTCCGGAAAGGGACCCGTTTTCCGAGGCGGACGTGTTGAAAAGCAGACTTGGCATCCTGATCCTGGCCCTGGCCGCCCTGTGCGCGGCCGGGCCCCTCCTGGCGGCCGATGCGCCGGGCTTCGTGCCGGGCGCAAACCCGGACTACCGGGAAATCCGCTCCCTGAGGCAGGACCTGGGCCTGAAGCCGCCCCTGCCCGCCTCCGGGGCCGACAAGGGGGAGATGGTGCTGGCCATGGCCGAGGTGGCCGGCAGCGCGGCCAACGGGCAGGGAAGCGCCGACTGGAAGTCCCAGGACTACGACGCCCTGTACGCCCTGCTGCAGAAGTACCGCGACGAGCTGATGGCCCTGGGGGTGAAGCAGGACGACCTGGAGGACATGCTGGCGGCCCTGAAGGTGAAGGAGGCGGCCCTGGAGGCGCGCGTGGACAAGCTGCACCCCCTGGACGGCATGAAGATCCACGGCACCATCGACACCGAGTTCGACGACATGATGCTCACCGGCCCGGGCTACCTGCTGGGCGCCGGGGTGCGCTACCGCGAGGCCTTCCAGAGGGCCGACCTGGACTTCACCTACACCCGCGGCCCCATCAGCGCGCTGGCGGACGTGCAGCTGACCTACCTGTACGGCAACCAGAACGACATCAACTTCAACCATTTCGGCTTCCGCCGCATCGGCCTGGAAATGGCCCTGCCCATCTCGCTTCAGTTCGGGGACCTTTACGAGCGCCTGACCCCCCTGACCTTCTGGCGTGAGGACGACCAGGACGAGGACCCCTACGAACCCGAGCCCTTTGTCCGCCGCTGGAAGCGCCTGGAGCAGACGCTTTTCCTGAAGGACGACCATTCCTACTTCCTGCCGGCCATGAAGGCCTCCACGGACAGCCTCTGGTTCAACACCCTGCCCCTGGACCTGCAGGTGATGGCCGCCCAGATCGCCACGCCGGGCGCGGGCCTTTACACCAGCGCGGCCTCCTATTCCGTCACCACGCCTTACAGCGTGTACCTGGCTGCCTGGCAGGGGCGGATGCCCTTCTCGTCCCAGGGCCTGGAGCTTTCCTACCAGGGCACCCAGGTTCTCAGCTCGCCCGACACCGCGGACGTCGCGGGCGCGGGTCCGGACGGCAAGCTTCCCAGTTATTCCAGCCAGGTGCACAGCGCCCAGCTGAAATGGGAGCCGGGCAAGGCCTTCCAGGCCGAGGCCGAGTACGCCGAGAGCCTGTTCAGCGACCCCAACCTCTTCGCCTCCACCCTGGGCTCGGGCTACCAGGTGGGCACGGCCTCCCGGTTCAAGGCCGACCTGGACCTGGGATGGCTGCGGGTGGGCGGGTTCTTCAGGAACGTGGACCAGAACTTCACCTCGGCCCCGGCCCAGAACCGCACCCAGGATCCCTTCCGGTCGCCGCTGGGGCCCTTTTTCACGGAAAACGTCTTCCTGGACCCCACCTCCGGCTTGTTCAGCACCTGGGGCATCCCCACGGCCCCGGCCAGCATCCTCAACGCCGGCATCCTGCCACCGGAAATCTGGAGCAACGGGCAGGCCATGCGGGGACTGATGCCCTACGACCCCATGACCAACGCCAGCTGGCCCTACGGAGCGGCCACGCCCAACCGCCAGGGCTACGAGGTCCACGCCGGCCTGAACCTGTGGAACGGCTTCCTGCGGCCTTCGGCCTCCTTCGGAGGGGCCTCGGAGGTGAAGGGAGAGGAGGACCTGGGCCAGGCCCTGGACGCGGAAAAGTTCACCACCCTGAAGGCCGGCGGAGTGGTGGACCTGGACCCGGTGCTGAAGTGGCCGGTGAGCTTTTCGGGCGGCCTGCGCGAGGAAAATACCAGCAACGGCCAGTGGGTGGCCTTCAGCTCGGCCCTGGTGGACGCGGGCGCCCAGTGGAGCCTTTCCAAGGACACCCAGCTCAGCTTCGGATTCCGCCACCTGGACGCCAACGGCACGCTGCCCTACTTCAACCCGGCGCCCTTCGGGCTTTCCGATCCGGTGCTGGTGGCCGCGGGCCGGCGCACCCTGTCACAGATCTACGACACCTGGGCCGTGGGCCTGCGCCAGATGTTCGGCGAGAACATCATCCTGGACATGATGTACGGATCCCTTTACTTCCAGAACCCCTACGCCAGCCAGGCCACGGACGCCCT
>JAJYGY010000136.1 GCA_021790555.1 bacterium | reverse complement strand
CAGCACCACGGTCCGGCCCTCCACCTCGAAGGGGATCTGGGTGGCCTGGGCCGGCCTGGGCGGCTTCTGGTTGAGGTCGTCGCGGTAGAAGGTGATGTCCAGGGCGCCGCAGGGAAGGGGCGCGGCCAGGCCCTCGATGCCGTTGATCTTCCGGGCCAGGCGGCGGGCCAGGTGGTCGCCGCGCATGAGGATGCCCACCAGGGCCAGGCCCTGGGTGCCCTTGTTGCGCTCGAGGATCTCGTGGGCGATCCGGGTCAGGGCCCGGTCCATGTCCTTCTCTTCCAGGATGACGGCCTTCTCGCGCATCAGGCCACCCCGGAGGCCGGAAACAAAAACGCCAAGCCCCCCTTCAGGGAAGCTTGGCGCGGATTTTCGCGGTTCAAAGCCTGCATCGCTCGTCCTTTCCCGCCTCTCGGGCGGGGTTAAAGGTTGGAAATTTCGTGTCGGGAATTTATACCAAAGGCCGGCCGGCTCCGTCAAGGAATTAAGCCCCGCCACCCATCTTTTCAAGCAGTTCCCTGGCCAGGGGCTGCGCGGGGTCGATGGCCAGGGCCCTGCGGACCGGGGGGAGGGCCAGGTCCGGCCTTCTGGCGTTGAAGTACAGGGCCCCCAGGTTGGCCCAGCCCTCGGCCCAGTCCGGGTCGCGCTCCAGCCCGTTGCGGTAGTCCGACAACGCCCGGGCCGCCTCGCCCTCCAGGTAATGGATCTTGCCGAGATTTCCCCAGGTCTGGGCCGAATCCGGGTTGAGGGCCAGGGCCCGCTGGCAGGCCTGTTCGGCCTGGGGCAGCCGGTTGCCCCGTCCCAGGGCCAGGCCCAGGCCGGACCAGGCCTCTGGATACTCCGGAAACAGGTCCACGGCCCGGCGGTACGAATCCGCAGCCTGGGCGACGTCGCCCAGTCCCGCCTGGGCCTGGCCCAGCTCGAACCAGGCGCGCGCGTCGCGCGGCCGCAGGGCGGCGCACTTTTGGAGGTAGCCCAGGCCCGCCCCGGGCCGGTTGAAGGCCAGGGCGTCCATGCCCTGGTGGAAGACCGCGTCGGCGAAAAGCGACCGCGTGAACAGGCCGGCCGCCAGAAGGCAGCCCAGGCACAGGGCCCAGGCCGGCGCCGCTGCCTTCCCGCCCCGGGGGGCGGGCACCGCGTCCGGCGGCCCCTTTTCCAGGCCGTTGGCCCAGCCCACCAGGAGCCAGAAGCAGGCCGTGGTGGGCACGATGTCCAGGGGGAAGTTGAACAGGGCGTCCACGCCCAGGGCCGCCAGGCCGGCGAACAGCGAGGCGCGCAGCGGCGCGGCCCGGCCTTCCCCGGGACCGCGCGGCCGGGCCAGCCCCCACAGCGCGGCGAAGTAGGCCGCGGCGAAAAGCAGCAGGCCGGGCAGGCCGCATTCGGCGGCGGTCTGCAGCCAGTCGTCGTGGGCGTCGTGGGTGAACCGGTAGGGCTGGCCGGCGTTGCCCGGCTGGGCCAGCATCCTTCCCTGCTCGCGCAGGTAGGCGCCGGTGAACAGGCCCCCGCCCACCCCCGCCAGGGGATGTTCCAGGGCCAGGTTGAAGGCCGCGCGGGCCATGAAGAAGCGGCCCCGGGCCGCGCCCTGGTCCGGGGAGAAGCTGGAGGCCAGGCGCCGCGCGAGGTCCACCCGGCCCGGGTTGAGGGGGTTGGGGAAGGAGAGCAGGGCCATCCCAAGCGCCCCCGCCGCGGCAAGGCCTCCCAGGCGCCTCCACGAAATCCGCCCGCGCCACCACCAGGCCGCCAGGGCGGTGGAGGCCAGGAATCCCAGCCAGGCCCCGCGCGTCTGGGAAAGCAGAAGGGAGAGGAGCAGCAGGAAAAGAAGCCCGGCCGGCGGCCAGGCCGCGGCCAGGCCGCGCTCCCCGCCCGGCCGGGGGGCCGCGCCGGGCATCAGCCAGAACATCAGGCTCAGGGGAAGCAGCAGCGCCAGCTGCCCGCCCCAGAAGTCCGGATTCCCCAGGCTGGAGAAGGACCGGCTGCCGAATCCGCTGGGCGCGGCCCAGGCCCGCAGCGGGTCCAGGCCCAGGCTCTGGGCCAGTCCGTAGGCCGCCCCCAGGCCCAGCCCGGCAAGCAGCAGCATCCTTGTCCTGGCCGAAAGCCCGGCGTCGCCCAGTTGCCAGGAGGCGAACAGGTAGGCGCAAAAATAGCAGAGCTGTTCGGCCAGGAAGTCCGCGGTGCCCGGGGGCCAGCCCCGCAGCAGGCGGGTGAGGCAGCGCCAGGCGAACCACAGCGCGGCCAGGGCGTCCACGCGGTTGAACCGCGCGCGGGGGGCGGATTCCAGGGCCAGGCCGGCCAGGGCCGGGCACAGGCCCAGGGCCAGGGCCGCCAGCTGGGGAAGCCGGTAGGCGCTCTCCAGGCTGGGCAGGAACACCAGGGGCATCAGCAGGGCCGTGAAGCCCAGGCCCAGGATCTTCAGGCGGCGCCTCAGGACCATCCCCGGCCCCCTCCGCGCCGCGACCCGGGTTGGGAAACGAATTCCGGGCGGCGGCCCTGGCCCAGCTGCCAGGCGTAGACCCGCGCCCACCGCGCCGCGATGCGCCGCCAGTCGAAGCGGTCCCGGGCCAGCGCGGCCCCGCGCCGGCCCATGCCGTCCAGGGCCGCGGGGCCCAGCGCGAAGAGGCGGGACAGGCCCTCGGCCACGCCGGCGGCTCCGGGGGCGAGGGGGATGCCGGCGCCGGCCTGGAAGGCCTCCGGCAGGTTGCAGGCCGGGGTGGCCAGGACGGGCAGGCGCCAGGTGAGGGCCTCCAGCAGCGAGACCGGAAGCCCTTCGGTCACCGAGGGGAGGATGAAGGCGCGGGAGCGGCGCAGCAGCCGGTCCTTTTCGTCCCCGAATTTCGGCCCCTGGAAGGAGACCGAGCCCTCCAGGCCCAGGCCCTGGGCCTGGCGCTTCAGGCGCTTCAGGTACCCGGGGGCGTCCTCCCAGCCCGCCACCACCAGGCGCCAGTCCCGGCCGCCCGGGCGCGCCCGGGCCCATCCCCGGAGCAGGGGCTCCAGGCCCTTCAGCGGGTTGATCCTTCCCAGAAAGAGCAGGATCTTCTCCCCGCCGGCCCGGCGCGGGGCCGGGCCGGGGGCCGGGTCGATGCCGTAGGGGATCCTGAAGAGGGGCTGGGTCAGGCCGAAGGCGCGGATGCCACGGGCCTCCTCGTCCGAGACCGCGTGCAGCGCCCCGCAGGAGCGAAGCAGGCTTTCCTGGTAGGCCGCGTTGATCAGGCGCTTGAAGGCGGCGCGGTGGGCCAGGCCGGCCGGGTTGAGGTGGCTGTGGGGCGAAAGCACCAGGGGCCGGCCGGTGGCGCGCTTCCAGCGGTGGGCCGCCCACGAATGCGTGCCCCACAGGCCCTGCAGGTGCAGCAGGTCGGCCCCGCTCTCCAGCATGGCCTTCAGCAGCCCGGGCGCGAAACCCAGGAATTCCGGGCCCCGGTGGGGCAGGCCCCGCACCGGCACGCCCTCCCAGCGGGGCAGGTCGGCCTCGAAATGCCGGTCCCGGGCCGCCAGCACCTCCACCTCGAAGCGCCCGTCGTCCACCAGGGCGCGGCACTGCCGCCGCAGGGATTCAAAGATCCCCCCGTTGCGCCTCGAGGCCCAGGCCGTCAGCATCAGGATCTTTTTTTTCCGTCCCGCCATCGCGCCCCTCAGTACCGGATTCCATAGCGGCCCCGAACCCAGTCCGCCACCCCCCGCCAAACCTCCAGGAAACCCCGGGGGCGTCCCCTCAACAGGAACCGCAGGGACGCGGCGGGGGTGGCCAGGCACAGGAAGGAGATCAGCGGCAGGGGCCAGAAGGGGCCGACCCGGTGCCGCGAATGGAAGGCCAGCATGTTCCTGGTGAAGTAATAGTACGTGGCCGGAGACCCTTCGCCCATGGTCAGGGAGACTCGGTGGTACAGGCGGGCCTTGGGCACGTACCAAAGTTTCCAGCCCCGGGCCCGCAGGCGGTAGCACAGGTCGCTGTCCTCGGTGTGGATGGCCAGGTCCTCGCGGAAAAAGCCCAGCGGCCGGACGGCCTCCACCCGGAAAAACATGGCGCATCCCGAGATGTAATCCGGCTCGTTGGGCCGGTCGAAGGAGCCGTCGTCCCTTTTTTTGAACCCCACGTCCCCGGTGATCCCCAGGAGAGGATGCATGTAGAATCCCGCCTGCCAGATCAGGTCCGGCCTGTCACGGAACAGGATCTTGGGGGCCAGCACGGACCGTTTGGGGTCCTCCAGGGCCGCCGCCACCAGGTGGTCCAGGATGTCGGGTTCCACCTCGGTGTCGTTGTTGCCGAGGAAAAGGAAATCATGGTCCCCGGCCAGGGCCTTCAGGCCGGCGTTGGACGCGCCGGTGAAATGTCCCTTGCGCTCCAGGCGAACCAGCCGCACTCCAGGAAAGCTCCGACGCACCATCTCGGGGGCCCCGTCGGTGGAGACGTCGTCCGAGACCAGCAGGGTCAGGCGCGGATAGCGCACCTTCCGCCAGGACTTCAGGCAGGCGCGCAGCACCTCCTTCTGGTTGTGGTTGACGATGACCACGCCCACGCGGGGACGCGGGCCGGCATGCCTGGCTGTGGACAAGGATCAACCTCCCGGATGGTGCGATCCGGCCGAAAGGGCCCGGGCCGCCGTCAGCGCGTCCCCGAAATCCCCCGGCAGGGGCGCCTCGAATTCCATGGGCCGTCCGTCCACGGGGTGTCGGAATGCCAGCTTCCAGGCGTGCAGCATCTGGCGCTTCAGCCTGCCCTTCAGCGCCCGCACCAGGGGATGGTGGCCAGGGTAGGGGCAGTGGCCGTAGGTGGCGTCGCCCAGCAGGGGGTGCTTCAGGGCCGTCATGTGGACGCGGATCTGGTGGGTGCGGCCGGTCTCCAGGCTCAGCTCCACCAGGGCCGCGCCGGCGAAGCGCTCGCGCACCCAGAAGCGGGTGCGGGCCGGCCGGCCCTCGCGGCCGCCTTCCGGCACCACGGCCATGCGCTGCCTCTGCCTGGGGTCGCGGCCGATGGGCATGTCCACCACCCCCTCGTCCGCCTCGGGGGCGCCCCACACCAGGGCCAGGTAGGTCCGCCTGCAGCCGCGGTCCTGGATCTGGCGGGTGAGGGATTCGAAGGCCGCCTCGCTCTTGGCCGCCACCAGGCAGCCGGTGGTGTCCTTGTCCAGGCGGTGCACGATGCCGGGCCGCCCGGCCCCGTGGATGGGCTTGAGGCCCTCCCCCAGGTGGTGCAGCAGGGCGTTGACCAAGGTGCCGTCGGCGTTGCCCGGCGCCGGGTGGGTCACCAGGCCGGCCTGCTTGTTGAGCACGATCAGCTCGGAATCCTCGAAAAGCACGTCCAGGGGGATGTCCTGGGCCTCCAGCTTCAGCTGGCGGGGCTCGGGCAGCACCAGGGACACGGCCTGGCCGGCGCGCAGGGCCCAGTGCGCCGGCCGCTCCACGCCGTCCACCTTCACCCTCCCCTCCTTCACCAGGTTCTGCACCTGGTTGCGCGACAGGGCCAGGTCCTGGACCTGCCGGGCCAGGAAAAGGTCCAGCCGCTGGCCGGCCTGGCGCGCCTCCACTCGGTAGCCGCGCACGTCGATCATGG
>JAJYGY010000320.1 GCA_021790555.1 bacterium | reverse complement strand
GCCGAACTTGAATTCCGGCACGGCCAGCAGGCTTCCCAGGAACAGGCCGCTGCCGCTGCCCCCGTTGTTGAAGGCGGAATAGCCTCCCTGGGCGTCCACCGAGAGCACGGGCCTGAACTCGAAGGCTCGCAGGGAAAGGGGAAGGCAGGCCGCCAGGGCCAGGGACCATCCCAAGGTCTTTTTAGGCATTAAATCCTCCCGTCAGCCGCCATTCACCAGTTCGAGGGGCATGGGCAATCCAAATTGTCCGAAACTGCCGTTGAACGTCGAAGGCGGCAGCAACATCAGGTCGATGTCGCGCGTCCCGAATTCCGTGGCCGAGAACACCAGTTCCAAGTTGTAGGGCTGGAAGCCAAGCAGGATGGAATTCTGGTTCCAGGGCTGTCCCGGCAAGGGATGGTAACTACTGGGAGGAAGGTAAGGCGAGTAAGACGGACTCATCGAAGGGGTGGCGTCCACGATCCTGCCGGCATCGTCCAGGGAAAGCACGTTTTCACTGAAAAGAAAGGTCGATCCGGCGGAATAGTCGTAGTTGTAGTAGTTGAACTGCCAGGAACCGTCGCTGTTCTGGACCGGGGTCATGTCGATTTCGTTGGTGGTCGAGGCGAAACCCAGGCTTGCCGCGGGGTCCGGGTATTGCCCGCCCGAGGGAACGGCGGTCTCCGCGAAGGTGGCCTTGGGCGTGGTGAGGTCGTTGACGTAGATCGACTGGCTGAAGCCCTGTTCGGCCCCCATGCCATAGGCGAGATCCGGCAGGTTGTAGGACGTATTGGTCTGGATGAAGTCCCCGTTGGGATTCTGAATCCGGAAGAACTCGAAAGTCCTCCAATAAACCGGGTAGGGATTCCCGTAGGAATCCAGGACCTCGTTGGCCGGGTCGGCCAGGGGCCGGTACACCACGCTGGCCCAGTCCGCGGGCAGGTCCTTGTTGTAGGTGACGCTTTCGTCCATGCTGGTGATCCCGGCGTCGGGGCCGGCGCCGCGCTTGGACACCGCGCCCAGTTCCACGGTCTGGGGGTCGGGCCGCAGCACGTACTGCGAAACCTGCACCTGGTAGCCGTTGCGGTCGGTGAGCACCGAGCCGGTGAAGGAATCGGCGTTCTGCTGCTGGGTCTGCTGGGTCTGCTGCTGCTGCAGGTTGCCGCCCAGGTCGTTGATGGCGTCCTGCAGCTCCTGCTGCATGCCGCCGTCGCCGCCCTGGCCGCCCGCGCCACCGTCCCCATAGAGGAACCCGCCGGCGCCGCCATCCCCCCCCGCGCCGCCCTGGCCGCCATTGCCGATGAGGCCCGCCTGCCCACCCGTTCCGCCCTGCCCACCGTCGCCGCCCGCGCCGCCCTGGCCGCCATTGCCGATGAGGCCCGCCTGTCCGCCGGTGCCGCCCTGCCCGCCGGTGCCGCCCTGCCCGCCGGCACCGCCCGCGCCACCGGTCCCCTGCAGGCCGCTGCCTTGCCACAGCTGCTGAATGGCCTGGCGCTCCCCCTGGGTGAGGGTGTGCTGGTTGAAGAAGCCGCTGGGATTAAAGGAAGCCGCCTGGTTGCTCAAAATGGAGATCTGCTGGTTCTGGTCCAGGTCCGAGAAGATGACTCCCTGGGGGCTGCCCGTCTCCAGCACGTTCACCTGGGTGACGCCGCCCTGGTACGAGGTGGTGAAATCCGTGCCCTTCACCGCGGCCACGGCGTTGTCCGTGCGCACCTCGAATTCCGAGCCCTGGGTCAGCTTGGCCACCAGCATGCGCACCAGGCCCCGGGCCAGGTAGAAGATGGAATGGCGGGTCCTGGCCGTCATCACGCTGCTCTGGATGGTAAGGTCGCTGCCAGGCCTCAGGCCCACCTGGGTGCCGTCCGCCAGCACCAGGCGCACCGTGCCGGTAAGCGTGCGGATGTGGTCGCCGGCCTTCAATTGCTGGCCCAGCCGCAGGGGCTTGAAGGGGCCGCCGTTGATGGAGACCTTGGCCACCGGGCGGACATTGACCACCGTGGCGGCGTCCACCCTGGCGCCCGAAGCGGCGGCCAGGGGGCCGGCCGAGGCGAGGAGAAAGCAGGTTGAAAGGGACAGGAACAGGGCTGGCGCCAGGGAATTTTTCGTCATGAAGGGCCTCATGAAAATGAGGTGCGAAAATCCTGTCACCGTTTCCGGAAGACATGCCTGTGATTTTTTGGGGTGGGCAACGGGATTCGAACCCGCGACCCCCAGATCCACAATCTGGTGCTCTAACCGGCTGAGCTATGCCCACCGCGAGGGGAGGATTCTAGCACAAACGCCCTTTTTTGGGGCGCGAAATGTGGTCAAAGAAGCCCGGCCCGGCGGAAGCTGAAGACCGAATCGCCGGCCACGATCACGTGGTCGAGCACCCGCATCTGCAGGGTCTGGGCCGCGGCGCACAGGGCCCGGGTGAGGGATTTGTCCTGCTCCGAGGCCCGGGCCTCGCCGCTGGGGTGGTTGTGGGCCAGCACCAGGGCGGCGGCCCCGCGCTTCAGGGCCGATTCCATCACCTTGCGCGGGAAGACCACGGCCCTGTCCAGGGTGCCGCGTTCCAGCGCCTCCACGCCGTCCTTCAGCAGGCAGTGGCCCGAATCCAGGTAGGCCACGTGGAATTCCTCGTGGGCCAGGCCGCCCAGGCGCAGGCGCCAGTAGTCCTCCAGCGCGGCGGGGTCGGCGAACGATTCGCGCCCCTGGGCCTTCTGCCTCAGGTACAGCCCGGCCGCCTCGCGCACCACCTTCAGGCCGGCCGCGGCCACGGCCCCCACGCCAGCCACCCTGGCCAGCTCCCCGGCCGGGGCGTCCAGGACCTCCTTCAGGCCGCCGAAGCGCGCCAGCAGGGCCTTGGCCTGGGGCTTGACGTCGCGGCGCGGGACGGCCAGGGTGAGCAGCAGCTCCAGGGCCTCGTGGGGGGCGAAGCTTTCCAGGCCCTGCGCCAGGAAACGCCGGCGCAGCCTGCCGCGGTGCCCTTCCCCCAGATGTTGGACCCCCTTGCCCAAAACCGCCTCCCGGCCCCGGGACCCCCCGGCCGCCGCGAGCCCGGCCGGGAAATCCGAAACTTTTGCCCAACGGTATACTCCTGTCCGGCGGTTCCGGCAAGCCGCCAAAAAAAGAAACCCCCCGCGCCCAAGGGGCGCGGGGGGCTGGCAAAGGCGGCGGGCGGCGGGGCCTACCGGCCGGTCCCGGCGGGGGCCAGGTCCTCTCCCAGGGCCAGTTCCAGGTTGATGAGCGCCTCGGCCGCGCCCATCTGGGCCTGCACCAGGCCGGCCCGGGCAAGGAAAAGGTCCAGCTCGGCGTCCAGGTCCTCGCTGGTGGTGAGGGTTCCGGCCTTCAGGCCCAGCGAGGCCAGCCGCACGCTCTCCTGCGATTCCTCCAGCCCCCTCAGCTTGGCCTGGTAGAGCGTGGAATTGTAGAGATAGCGCCGCTTCCAGGTGTCGATGCGCAGGGGAGCCTCCAGCTCGGCCTGGCGCTGGACCTGGGCGGCCTCCCTGGCCTCCTGCCTTGCCTGGGCCTGGCGGGCCAGGGAAAGGCCCCCATCGAAAAGGTCCCAGTCCAGGTTCAGGCCCACGGTGTAGTCGGTCTGGTAGCCGTTGGTGGAAAGGATGGCCGGGTCGTAGCTGTCGTAGTGGTAGAACTCGTCCGTCCCGAACACCGAAAGCCGGGGAAACCAGAAGGCCGAAGCCGCGGCGGCGCGCTTTTCGGCCGAATCCCGGCGCAGTTGAAGGGCCTTCAGGTCCAGCCGCCGGCTGGGCGCGGACCCGTCCACGCCGGCCACCAGGGCCGGGTCCGGCACGGGCAGGCTCCCCCCCAGGACCCGGGCGTCGCGGGTCAGCCGCATGGCCTCGGCCAGGGCCTGGCGGGTGAGGGCCACGTTGTCGTCGTCCATCACCTTCTCGGCCCGGGCGTCCTCAAGCTTGGCCTGCACGCGCAGCACGTCGAAGCGCGTGGCCAGGCCGCTGTCCAGGCTGGCCGTGGCGATGTCCAGGTGCTGCTGCAGGGTGGCGATGTCCTGCACGGCCACGTCGTCCATGGCCTGGGCCGCCAGGGCCTGGTCGTAGCGCAGGCGCACCTCGTGGTCGAGGCGGAAGCGGACGTCCTTCAGGTCCAGGGCCGCGGCCTGGTCGGCCAGGTCCGCCGCCTGCATGGACCGGAAGCCCTCCAGACCGTCGAAGAAGGTCCAGGAGGCGTTGAGGTCCAGAACGCTGGACGGGAAGGCCTCGGGGAAATTGGTGGCCGCGGGGCCGAAGAGCACGCCCAGGTAGAGGTAGCGCTGGTCGAGGGTCTGGCTGGCGTGCAGGCCCAGGTGGGGCAGGTAGGCCGAAAGGGCCTCCAGCTTCTGCCAGCCCGCCGCGCTCAGGGCGGCCCGCAGCCGGCCGACCTCGGGGCTGTTGGCCTGGGCCTCGGCCAGGGCCCGCCCCAGGTCCAGGGTGGCGGAGGGCGGGGTGCCGGCGGCCCGGCAAACGGACGCCGCGGCCAGCAGGGCGGCCGCGAAAGGCCCCAGAAGGGCCGCGCGCATCAGGGTCTTGAACGTGCTTTCCATGGTGTTCCTTTCATCTGTGATGGATGGGTTGGGGCGGGGGGCAGGCGATCATTCCATCGCCGCGGCGTCGAAGGCCTTGGAGTGCACGACCCGCTTTGACGGGAGCAGCAGCACCGGCACGCCCGTGACCAGGATGATCACGGCGCCAAACCAGAAGGTGTCGTCGAAACCGCGCACCGCGCTGGCCAGGCCCACCAGCCTCGCGAGCGCGGCCTGGGCCAGTCCGTGTGCCTGGGCCGGGCTGTACCCCAGGTCCAGGGCCCGCCAGGTCAGGTGCCCCATGGCCCGGGCGAAGACCGGGCTGGCCGGCCGCAGCTCCGTGGCCAGGTGGGCCATCTGGAAGGCCTGGCGGTTGTCCAGGACGGTGCCCAGCACGGCGATGCCCGCGGAGCCCCCAACCTGCTGGATCAGGTTGAGGATGGCGGAGGCCTGGGCCGACTTGGAAAGAGGAATGGCGTTGAGGGCCGTGGCCATGATGGGGGCCACCATCAGGGAGATGGCGCCGGCCCGGATGAAGGTCGGCCAGACGAAATCCCACAGGCTGCTGTTGGCGTCCAGCGCGCGGTAGAGATACATGAAGTAGGCGATGCCAAGGGTGCCGGCCAGAACCAGGTAGCGCGGCCCGAAGCGGTCGCTGAGCTTGCCCGCCACGGGCATGCAGGCCGCCAGCAGCACCGAACCGGGCAGCAGCAGCAGGCCGCTCTGGAAGGCGTCCAGGCCCATCAGGTTCTGGCTGAACAGGGGCATCAGGAACATGGCCGCGAACATGGCGATGGACCGCCCGATGGTCACCACCACGCAGCTGCTGAAGATGCGGTTTTCGAAGAGGCTCAGGTCCACGATGCCGTGGGGCACCAGGCTTTCCACCAGCAGGAAACCCACCAGGCCCGCCGTCGAGCAAAGGAAACAGCCCACGATAAAGGCCGATCCCCAGCCGTCCTCTTCGCCCTTGGAAATGCCCAGCAGGAAGCCGGCCAGGAAGGCGCTCAGGAAGAGGAAGCCCCACAAATCGAAGGCTTTCTTCACCG
>JAJYGY010000051.1 GCA_021790555.1 bacterium | reverse complement strand
CCGAGGGAAGGAGCCTGTTCCTGGAACTGCGCCTGCCGGACCTCCCCCTGCCCCTGCACGCCCTGGCCGCGGTCCTTTGGTGCCTGCCTTCCGACAGCAGCGAAGGCAAATATTCCGCCGGGATCCGCTTCCTGGCGCTCAGCAAGGAGGACGCCCTGAGGGTCGAATCCCACATCGCCAGGCAGGCCGGGCGTTCCGGCGGCTTGGGCTAGGAGGCCAGGGCATGTCCCCATCCGGCTTCGACCAAAGAACGGCCAGGAGGGCCCGCCTGGCCCTCCCCCTGGAATTCTGGATCGCCACGGACGAGGAGGATCTCGCCTATTCCGGCCAGACCATCAACCTGTCCGAGGGGGGACTGGCCTTCCACGCCCGCCACGCCGCCCGCAAGCATGACATCCTCATCGTGGGCCTTTCCTTGACGGGCCTGGAGAAGCCCCTGAGGCTCTCGGCCCGGGTGATCTATTCCCAGCCGGCCGAGAGCCTTCCGGGCCAGCACGAGATGCGGGTGCAGTTCCTCGAGCCGGGCGAGGACGAAAGGAGGGCCCTGCGCGCCCAGGTGGATGGCGCCCTGGGGCCGGCTCCGGCCAGGCCGGGCGGGCTGCAACTGGCCCAGGTGGAGGAGAGGCGCTCCCCCCGCCTGGAGGTGAGCCTGGAGGTCCGTTTCCGGGAGATCTCCGCGCCGGAACTGGGGAAGATCCTGGAGGCCAGGACCCACCTTTCCATGGAGGCCTTCTCCGAGGCCCGGCATTTCCACAACGCCATGACCGTGCTCAGCGAGAACATTTCGGTGGGGGGCCTCCGCCTTCTGATGGACAAGCCCGTGGCGCAGGGCACGAACCTGCTGCTGGAAATCCGGCTTCCCGAACCGCCCCTTCCCCTGCACGCCCTGGCGGTGGTCCTGTGGTGCCAGGCCTCCGACGCCCAGCCGGGCAAGTACTCCACGGGCGTCCGTTTCCTGGGAATCAGCAAGGCGGACGCCCTGAAGGTGGAATATTTCGTCTCCAAGAAGGCCGGCGCCTAGCCGGATCCCACGGGAGCCGCATGGACGCACCCGAGCAAAAATCAGCCACCCCCCAGGACCGGGCCCTGAAAAGCTGGGACACCCGCGCCCGCTCCTACCTGGCCCTGACCCTGCGTTATCCCATCTTTTCCCTCCTCGCCGACAGGCTCATTTCGCAGCTGCCGGGCAATTTCAGCGGCAGCGCCCTGGACCTGGGCGCCGGCGCGGGGCTGATTTCAGAACGCCTGCTGGAGCGCTTTCCCACCGCCCGGGTGCACCTGCTGGAACCGGCTCCGGGAATGATGGCCCTGGCCCAGGACCGCCTGTCCGGGCTGGTGAGCGGGTTCTACAGGGACAAAGCCGAGGAAATGGGGGAAGTGGGCCTGCGCTGGGACGCGGTCCTGTGCAATGCCGCCTTCCACCTGATGGAGGAGCGCAGCGTCCTGGCGGCCGTCTCGGGCATCCTGCGTGGGGAAGGGGTGTTCTGCTTCAACCTTTGGGGACACTCCTTCGAGGCGACGGCGGACCTGGACCCCCAGGACGCGCAGGAGGAGATCCTGGCCATGGCGGCCGCGGGCCTGGACCTGCCCCTTCCGCTGCAGTGCCGGCATTCCCGGCCGCGGGTGAGGCGCCTGGCCGCGCTTCGCAGGGATGCCTCCCAGGCGGGCATGATCCTGGAGGGTCCCTGGATCGACAAGGACGAGGTTCCGCTGGCCTTTTTCCTGGACTTTTCGGCCATGTCCCCGGAATGGCCGGCGGGCCTGGAGCCCCTGCAGAGAAGCCGGCTGCTGGAGAGAGCCTCGAGCATGGCCGAGGGAAGCATTTCCACGATCCATTCGGTCCGCTTCCTGGCCAGGAAGTTGTCCGCAGTCCAATAGTTGGCATTCGAATTGATGCCGGTCAAGGATTTGGGCCGGGCCGGGGGTTAGAATTTGCCTGAGCTGAGCGGGCAAATGAGACACCCGACGGCAGCAGGCCCTTCCTTGGAGGCAATCCATGCGGCCCCGTAACACCTACCAGCTTCGCCTGCCCGAAGGCATGGACTTGCGGGATCTGAAAAAACGGATCTACCACAACCTGGACATTGCCTTCCAGGAAAGCGGCATGGTGTGGAAGGCCGACAGCGCCATGACCCTGGGCGAACTGGTGCGCCTCGTTTTCGACAAGCACATTGTGGCCTACGACGTCTGCGGGGATTCGCTCGCCTGCGACGAGGATGTCAGCCCAAGTTCCTGGAATTTCCAACCCAACCCCCACCTCATCTCCTCGGATCCCCGCGACCGCGACCGGATCCGGCGCTACCACCTGGTGATGACCGACAAGGGCCTCGACGCCTTCGGCAACATGCTGGCCCGCCTTGTGTTGCGCCGTTCCGGAAACGCCGGGGCCCAGGGGGCCCGAAAGGCCCTGAAACGGCTCCGCGAAACCCTCCGCTACGCCCTGGGTCCCTACCTCTTCTACAATCCCATGTGCGGCGACCTCGAAATTTGCCGCAGCGCCAAGGCCGTCGACCCCTGGGAGGCCGAAGCCGGCCACGAATGATCCTTGGCCGGCCCGGCGCCAGGCCGCGGGAACCCTGACGAAGATCATGTGCGGAATTCCGCTCCGGGAGCATGCTGTCCCTGGGGCGCGGGTTGACGGCCTTGTTCCGGCGGACGCCGTTTTGGAAATGGACGGATCCCGGAAACGGGCGCAACCGGCATCCCCTTTTAAGGGGGAACTGGATGGCCACACCGGATTCCAAACAACCGTGCGTGAAGGACGGCAGCCGCCAGAGGCGGTTCTGCGTGGTGCTGGACCAGGACGACCTCGAGAAGGTGTTGGTGGCCGTCAGCCTGGCGGGCAAGGGACTGAGCCGGGGCTACCACACCTGGCTTCTGCTGGTGGGGAACGGGACGCGCTGCGAGGAACTGCACGGCCCCGAGTTCCCGATACGGCCCGTGCTGGCCGCCTTCGTCGAAGAGGGAGGGGAACTGCGGGCCTGCGGCGGTTCCCGCGCGGCGGGGCAGGGAAGGCCCCTGAGCCTGGCCCGGGGCCTCAAGGCCGAGGATTTTGGAAGGCTCCTGGAAGAGAGCGACGAGGTCTTTTTCGGGGGGCCGGAAAACGGCAGGGCGGGCCGGGGCCGCGGCGCCGGGCCCCAGGCCTGAGCATCCCGGGAGGACCCATGATCAACCTCACCAGGCTCTATTTCGGCCAGCCCAGCGTGGAAAAGTGGACGGGAGGATTCCGGCGGAGCCGTTCGCGCCTCTTTGGAAGCCCCCTGATCGTGTGGAGCCCCACGCGCCGCTGCAACTATTCCTGCGCCAGGTGCCTGAGCGGATCCGAGGACCAGGTCTTCGCCGGGGAGCTTTCCACGCGGGACGCGCTCGGCCTTCTGGACGGCCTGGGGGAGGCCGGCGTGACCCACCTGCGCCTGTGGGGCGGGGAGCCGCTGGCCCGGCCGGACCTGGACATCCTGATCCGCAGGGCCGTGGAGCTGGGGATCCGCGTGGGCGTGGACAGCAACGGCGCCCTGCTCACCCCGGAGCGTGCCCAGGCCCTGCGCGAGGCCGGGGCGGCCTCGGTCTCGGTGCGGCTGGAGGGGCGCAAGGCCCTGCACGACGCCAGGCGCGGGGTGCCGGGAGCCTTCGAGGCGGCGCTCCACGGGATCCGCGCGGCGAAAAAGGCGGGGCTGGAGGTGGCCATCCGCTTCGGCCTGGATCCGGACTCCGCCCAGGAACTGAACTGGGTCTTCGAGGTGGCGGACCGCGAGGGGGTCCAGAGGATCCGCTTCTGCCATCCGGTCTACGGGGGCCGCGGCTGGAGCCCGGAGGGCCCGCGTTTAAGCCCGGAAGAAACCCGCGTGCTGTTGATCCAGATCCTGCACAAGGCCCGCGAACTCCTTTCGCGGGGGAGGAGCATCGAGGTCCTCACCGACAACCAGCCCGCCGACGGCCCCTACCTGATGCTCAAACTGGCCAAAAACCACCCGGACCGCGCGGGCGAGATCGGTGATTGGCTTTGCGAGCACGGACCGGCCCGGGCGGGGGTGGAGATGGCCTACATCGACCCGGCCGGGAACGTCCACCCGGACCCCTATTGGCGGTCGCCCCTGGGCAACGCCGTCCGCGAGCCCTTCAGCCGCATCTGGGAGGACGGGAACAACCGGGTCCTCCAGTTCCTGAGGGACGGGTCGGTCTTCCTCAAGGGACGCTGCGCTGCCTGCGCCTTCCTCAGGGAATGCGGGGGCGGGCTGCGTTCGCGGGCCCTGGCCCTGCGCGGGGATCCCATGGACGAGGATCCGGAATGCTACCTGAGCGACGAGGAGATCCGCTGGGGCCTGGTGGGGGCCTGAGGCGGGAACACACACCTTTTTTGGGGGGAGTCATGGGCGAAAAACCGGCGTGCGAGTTTTGCGGCCAGGAATCGGACGACGAAGTGCTGATGGCCTGCCGCTTCGGCGGAAGGGAAACCCACGTCTGCGTGCGCTGCTTCCATCCCCTCATGCACGGCATGAGCCCGGCGGACCTCATCGAGCGGATCCGGCGCGCCAAAGGCGGGTGACCCCGCGTCGGCGGCGGGCGTCCAGGCCATCCCGGGAGACCGGGGTGGCCTTTTTTCTTTTGGGCGAATCCTTTCGCAAAAGCCTGTCTCTGGATGGTTGAAGGAACCAACCCTGAAAGGAGCTTCCATGAACGGGAAACCCTTGATCGTGATCGTGGGGGGCGTGGCGGGTGGCGCGGCGGCCGCGGCCCGGGCCAGGCGCCTGAACGAGGACGCGGAAATCGTCCTGGTGGAGAGGGGCGGGCACATCTCCTTCGCCAACTGCGGCCTTCCCTACCATATCGGGGGCGAAATCCGCGACAGGCGGGACCTGCTGCAGCAGACCCCCGAGGGCATGCGGGACCGGTTCCGCGTCAAGGTTTTGCTCAGGACAGAGGCCGTGAAGATCGACCGCAAGTCCAAGATCCTGACCCTCCGCCCGCTGGCTGGCGGCGCCGAGTTCGACCAGCCCTACGACTTCCTCATCCTCAGCCCGGGCGCCGAGCCTGTCCGCCCTCCCCTGCCGGGCCTGGACCTGCCGGGCGTCTTCACGCTTCGAAGCCTGAAGGACATGGACGACATCGAGAAGCACCTCGAAAAGCTTCCGGAGGCCGGACGGGGCTCGCGGGCCCTGGTGCTGGGAGGCGGCTTCATCGGCCTGGAGATGGCCGAGGCCTTCCGCGGACGGGGGATGGAGGTCTCCCTGGTGGAGCTGGCGGGCCAGGTGCTGGGCCCGGCCGACCCGGAGATGGCGTCCTTCCTGCACCAGGAGCTGGTGGACTCCGGCGTGGACCTGCGCCTGAAGACCGGGCTGAAGGGCCTGCGCCCCACGGAAGCCGGAGGATTGCGCGCCGACCTGGGCGACGGGACGTCCCTGGAATGCGCGCTGGCGGTGGTGGCCATCGGGGTGCGGCCCGAGGCCAGGCTGGCCCGCGAGGCGGGCCTGAGCCTGGGGAGGACGGGCGGCATCCTGGTGGACGCCTCCATGCGCACCAGCGATCCCGACATCTTCGCCGTGGGCGACGCGGT
>JAJYGY010000353.1 GCA_021790555.1 bacterium | reverse complement strand
GGACGGTTGCTGGCCGAGCGTGTAGCTCATCCCCCCGTTGCCGTTGGTGATCGTCGCCCCCTGGAAGGCCATCCCTGACGGCAGCGTGTCCACCACGCGCACCTGGTCCGTGCTCCCCTCCTGCAGCCGCAGGTCAAGCGAGTACACGGCCAGGCCGCCCACCGGGCTCGAGGCGCCGTCCAGCAGGGTCTTGTCCAGGGCCGTGGAGTCGGCCAGGGTCACCGAGGCGGAGGCCGACAGGCCGTAGTCGTTGAAGCCCCCGGAATCGTCCCTCACCTGGGAACCCGGGGCGGGCTGGCTGAGCCAGGTGGCGGAAATCGGGTTCAGCAGGGTCTGGCCGGGTTGCACCGACGTCTGCGCCGTGGCCGTCAGGTAAAAGCTGAAGCTGGTCCCGGCAGAAAGCGTCAGGCCCAGGCTTCCGCCGAAGGATTCCAGCTGGCCGTTGGATGCGGGCGCCCCTGGGTCCTGCGGGTTGGGCGTGGTCCCCGTGTAGGCCAGGCCCACGGGCAGCGTGTCGAAGATCTGCAGCCCAAAGGCCGTGGAAGTGCCGGTGTTGGTCAGGGTCACCTTGTACACCAGGGGCGACCCGGCCGTGTAGGGGCCCGAGGAGGTCACCGTGAGGCCCAGGGAAACCGCCGGCTCGGCCACCGTGGCCGTGGCCGAGACCGCGCCCAGCTCCACGCGGGTGGCCGGGTTTCCCTGCACGGTGTCGTAGTACACGGCATCCTGGTTGACCAGCGCCACGCCGGCCTGGTTGGCCGCGGTGTCCAGCACCTGGGCCGTGTAGGTGATGCTGTAGACCTGGGCCACGGCCGAGGTGTTGCTCACCGACAGGCCCGAGGCCCAGCTGAGCAGGCTGCCGCTGACCACGGGACCGGAACTCCCCAGGTCGCTGCCCGCCGGGGTCCCGGTGCCAGGCCCCTGGGAGCTCCCGACGTCGTAGCTCAGGCCCGTGGGAAGCGTGTCCGCCCAGGCCAGGTCGTAGAGCGCGGTCTGCGCCGGCACGTTGAGCGAAAGCACGTAGGTGACCTGCTGGCCCACCGCGGCGTCGGCGGGCGGTCCCAGAAGCACCGACTTCGCCACGGCCGCTCCCGGCACGGTGTAGTTCACCGCCAGGGCGGCCAGGGCCCCGTAGTTCTGGGCGCCGGTCACGGACGAGGGCGCGCTCCAGTAGGAGTTCACCTTGGAACTGAAGGCCAGCGCGGAGCCGGCCCCCACGCCGGGGTCCACGCTGCCGCCGTAGAAGATCTGGTAGCTGGAACCGGCCGCGAGCTCCCCGTTGGCCGTGTCCAGGAACTGGATGGCCAGGGTGCCGGTGGAGGCCGTCCAGGTGACGGAATAGTCCGTGCCCGCGGTGAGGGTGAGCGCGCCCGCCGTGATGGTGAGGCCGGGCGCGCTGGAGCGGGTCCCGACCGGGAAGACCACGTTCAGCTGGGTTTCGTAGGCCGTGTCCGAGGCGTTGCCGGACTGGTTTGACACGGTGAGCGTGTTGCCGAAGGCCTCGTTGGCCACCACATGGCTCCCCGAGGCGGGCAGCGGGCTCTGGACCGAGGTCAGCTTGGGCCCCCGGTAGGGGTTGCCGGCCGTGGCGTTGAGGGCCGCCAGGCCGCCCGTGGGGAAGGCCACCGTGCCGGCCGGCGCGCCGTAGGCGATGGAAAAGCCGGCCTGGGCCAGGTTGCTCAGGGTGGAGCCACGCGCCGGGGTGTGGCCCGGATCCTGGATGACCCGCGCCGTGACGCTCACCGTCACCTGGCCGCTGCCCGAGAAGTCGGCCAGGGTCCACACCGTGGATTTCGAAACCTGGGTGGTGGCCGACAGGCTGGTGAGTCCCGGCGGGTTGAAGCTCAGGGAGCTGGACACGTACTGCATGCCGTAGGGCAGGCTGTCCACCAGGGCCACGTTCTGCCAGGAGTCGCTTCCCTGGAAGTCGGCGCTGAGGGTGTAGTCCACCAGGTCGCCGGGCTCGTCCGAAACGGGATAGCCCAGCCCGGTGTCGGTGGCCGTCTTGCTCAGGCTGAATGCCGCCACCTCGGCCGCGGCGTCGGCAAAGGCGGCCTGGCAGGTGCCGTCGCTGTTGTAGAGGACGGCCGTGGCCTGGTCGAGTTTGCTTCCCCCCGCCAGCACCGTGGCCGAAAGGCTGATGGAGGCCGAGCCCAGCGGTGCCAGGCCGCCCAGGTTCCAGGTGTAGACGTTTCCGGCCACGTTGCTGGGGGCCGGGCTGGCGCCCAGGTAGGTGAAGCCCGCGCCCAGGGTGTCCACCACCTGCACGTTGCTCTCGTCGAAGGAGGCCGTGTTGCTCACCGTCAACGCCCAGGTCACCGCGTCGCCCGCCTTCAGCACCTGCAGGGCCGGGCTGATGCCCAGGGCCAGGCCCGGCTGGACGGGCGTCACCGAGGACGAGGCGACGGCCTGGGGCTGGGCCGAACCGCAGGTGTTGTTGAACAGCAGGCCGGCCTGCACCGAAAGCGGCGCGGCGTTGGCGCACTGGCCCGAGGCGTCGCGCAGCGCGAAGGAGACCTGGTAGGTCCCCGGGGCAAGGCTGGTCCAGCGCCAGGTCAGCGGCGCGTCGCCCAGGGTGCCCGTGGCCGGGGCCGCGCTGGGCGAGCCCAGGCCGGCCGAATACTGCGACCCTGCCAGCAGCTGGTAGCGGCTGGTGGCGTCCACGGTCAGGGTCAGGGCCCTCAGGTCGCTGCCGCCCACGGTGAAGCCCACCGTCACCGTGCCGCTCAGCGTGGTGAAGCCGGTCAGGGACACGCTTTCACCGCTTAAGGTGGGCTGGCTGTCCAGGGTGGCGCTGCCCGAGGGGCTGCCCGGGCCGCTGAGGACGGGCCCGGCGCAGCCCCACAGGGCCGAGGCCTGGTCCTGGCCGGGCGCGGCGCAGGCGTTCACCGTGGCCGAGACGGTGTAGTAGTAGGCGGCGCCCGCGGCCAGGTTGGGCAGGTTCCAGGGCGGGGCGCCGGAGGGGTTGCCCGGGCCGGACACGCCCACCAGGGTCATGTTGGGCGGCAGGGTGTTGGAAAGCCGCAGGTTGTCCGCCGTGGCGCTCCCGGTGTTCTGCACCTTCACCTGCCATTCCACCAGGTCGCCCGAGTTGGAGTCCACCGTGGAACCGAAGCTCCCCCCCGATCCGTTGACGGTGTAGTCGCGGCCGGCCACCCCCACGTTGATGCTGGGCTTGTCGAGCGGCGGGGTGAAGCCCACGCCCTGCACCGTGGTGCTGTTGGGCCCGCCGTCCTGGCAGGGGATCTGGTAGCTGGCCCCGGCCTGGATGGCGCTTCCCGCGGCCGTGGTGTCGTTGGTGTTGACCACGAAGCCCACCGTGAAGCTGGAGCCGGGCGTCATCGAGGCCAGGGCCGGCAGGTAGTTGGGCTGGCCGCTCACCGGGCTCCACTGGATGCCCTGGCCCGGAGAGAGGGACTGGGGGTCGGCCGCGTGCGACCCGTCGACCGTGGTGGACCCGGTGACGTACTGCAGCCCGGTGGCGGCGAAGTCCTGCGACAGGCCGATGTTGTAGAGCGAGGTGAAGCCGGTGTCCTTGACCGTGATGTACACCGTGCCCGCCTGGCACAGGGGGATGTTGGAGGGGGCGCTGTTGACCACGCTCAGGGCCGAGGGCGGCTGGGTGAAATTGGGCGCCGAGGCCGAGCTCTGGTTCTGGCAGGCCAGGTAGGAGGACGAGAGGTTGACGTAGCCGTAGCTGGCCTGCAGGCCCGAGGCCCCCGCCAGGTCGCAGGCCTGGCCGGTGAGGCTGGCCGTGACCTGGATGGTGGCGATCTGGTTGGGCTGCAGGGTGCCCAGGCTCCACTGCACGCTGGTGGGGTTGGAGCCGCTCACCGAGGGGCTGGCCGCCGAGCCGTCCACCTGGGACGACACGTAGCCCAGGGCCGGGGTGAACTGGTCGGTGGCCAGCACGCCGCCGGCCGGCCCCGTGCCGTTGTTGGTGACGTAGATCGTCCATTGCATGGTGTCCGCGTTGACTTCAAAGGTGCTGGGGCTGACCTCGAAGTCCAGGCCCCCCTGTTCCTTCAGCAGGGGAGCGGCGGAGGCCGAGGCCGCGCAGGTGGCCCCGCAGTCGTCGGCCCAGCCCAGGCTGCCGTCCAGGGTGTAGTTGGCCGAGCAGGTCTTCACCGCCACGAACGACACCGTGCCGCCCGCGGTCAGGGGCGAGCCGAAGCTGAACAGGGTGCCCCCTCCCACCTGGCTCACCGAGGGCACCTGGCCGCCGAACCCGGAGGCCTGCAGCCCGCCCAGGTAGAGGTACCCGTCCGAGGGGACGGTGAGGCTCACCGAACGGGCCTCCCAGGGCTCGGTCTGCGACACCGTGGCCGTCACCGTGACGATCTGGGCCAGCGACACGGCGTTGCCTGAAAGCGCCAGCCCCAGGCCCAGGTGGGCCCGCGACACGGGCACCTGCTTGTAGAGGTAGAGCGTGCCGGCGCTGTTGCTCAGGCATCCCGCCGTGGCGTTGGCGATGCTGATCTCGCTGACCGTGCCCAGGGCGCCCGAGGCCGAGCAGGCCGCCAGGCTGGAGGCCGTCAGGCTCAGCCCGTAGCGGAAGGAAACGCTCTGGTTGGCCACGCTGCCGCCGCCGTTGAGGAACGACAGGTCCACGGTGAGGGGCGCGGTGGAGGTGATGTCGCCGGAGGGCACGGCGCTGTAGGGGCCGGAGCTGCCGCTGGTGCTCACCTGCAGGGTGCCGGGGATGTAGGCCTGGCCGCCGGCCATGGTGTCCTCGAGCGTGGAACCGGCCCAGGTGCCGCCGCTGCCGGGGCCGAAGCTCAGGTCCACCTCGTAGTCGGGTTCGGTGGTGCCGCAGACGTCGAAGCTGCCCTGGCCGGGCAGGTTGAGCAGCTCCTTGCTCTGGGTGAACACGGTCAGGGGCTGGCTCTGCAGGAACAGGCTGTTGCCGGCGCCGGCGGAAAGGGCGCAGCCGGCCGTGGACGAGGCCGAGGCGGACGCGCCGGCGGAATAGGACTGCCCGGCCATGCAGGGGTCGCCGCTGAAGTCGGCGCCCAGGCTGAGGCTTGGTCCGGCCGCGGCCTGGGCCGGGCTGAGGGTCCAGGTGAGGGTCTGGCCGCTGACCGACACGCTTCCGGCGCTGGCCGAGCTCGAAAACAGGCTCAGGGCCGCGCCCAGGGTCTCGGTGACGGTGACCTGGCCCGCCACCTCGCCGGGGTTGGAGAGGCTGGCCGTCACGGTGAAGGTGACCGGCTCGGAAAGGAAGGCGCGGGTGGTGTCCCCGCCCGAGATGGCCACGCCCTGCGAAAGCCCCAGCTGGGGGCCCGCGGCCAGGCTGTAGGTGAGGGGCGTGACCGGCGGCGCGTAGGGCACCCCGCAGGCGCTGCGGTACTGGGGCGTCAGCAGCACGGCGCCGCCGGCGCCGGAGCAGGCGTTGACGGCCTCGAGGCCGAAGACCAGGTTGACGCTGGCCCCGGCGGCCAGGGTGGCGGCCTGGTAGGTGAAGGTGGTGCCGTCCCAGCTCCATCCCGGGCCCACCCCGGTGACGCTGACGTCGGCCGGGAAATCCGCCTGGATGGCGAAGCCGTAGGCCGCCCCGCGCTGGGTCCCGCCGGTATCCGGGCT
>JAJYGY010000406.1 GCA_021790555.1 bacterium | reverse complement strand
CCCTTTCGTTGGGGCCGGGCGCGGAAAGCCGCATCCCCATGTCCATCGCCGTCATCGGGGGAGTGGCCCTCTCCACCCTGCTGACGCTGTACGTGGTCCCCTGCGCCTACGCCCTGCTGGCGCGGATGGAAAGCCGCCCCGCGCCTGGAGCGCCGCCGGGCTTGGCCAGGCAAGGCGGCCGGGAGCTTCCCGTGGGGGTGGGAAGATGATGGGGAACCCGGGGCCTCCTCAAACGTCTGATCCACTTACGGTCCCAAATGGAGCCAGGATGCCCATGGTTGAAACCAGAAGAATGGTCCGGGTGGTGGCGGTAATATGCCTTCTGGGCGCCGGCCGGAGGGCCTGGGCCGCCCCTGTGGCGCCCCTTTCCCTGGGCCTCGGCCAGGCCATTCGGAATGCCCGGAGGGAAAACCTGAAGGCCATGGCGCTTGCTGACCGGCGCGACGCCCTGCTGGCGCGGCGGCTGGAGGCCCTGGGGCCGGACGAGCCGGATTTCGCGGCCGTGGGCTACGGCCCCGGCTCGGCCCTGGGGCCGGCGGGCTCGGTGCAGGTCCAGGCCAGCCAGGCTTTCGGCTTCCCGGGCAAGGCCTCGGCGCGGGCCCGAAGCCTGAGCCTGCAGGCCCAAACCCTCGGCGCCGAGATCCAGGCGGGCCTGCTTGAAGGCGACCGCGAGGCGACCCGGGACTATGATGAGCTGTGGTTCGCCGGCCGGGCCCTTCAATGGAACGCCTTGAAGGCCCAGACCTTCGGAAAAATCGCCGTTCTGGCCCGCCGGAGGATGGTCAAGGGAACCACCAGCGAGGTGGAATACCTGCGGGCCCGGGCCTCGCTTGCCGGGGTGGACGACGAAAAGGCCGACCTGGAGGCGGCGCGGGAGGACGCCCAGGCCGCCTTGGACAGCCTGATGGGCCTTCCCGTTTCCACGCGGCTTCAATTGCGCGCGCCTCCCCCGCCCGATCCCGGCACGCCCCCCCCTCCGCCATCCCCCGATTCCATGCCCCACAATCCGGTTCTGGCCGCCGCCCGGCTCCAGGTGGAGGCCGACAGGGCCCGCCTGCTGGCGGCGCGGCGCGGCGCCCTGCCCGACTTCGACGCCAGCGTCCTGGAAAGCCGGGGGCAGTTCGGCGCCGGACTTTCCCTCAGCCTTCCCCTGTGGTACTGGTTCAACGAGCGCCACGCCGTGGCCGCGGCCCTGAAGCGGGTCCAGGCCGGCAGGGAAGGCGCCCTGGAGGCGCGGCGCCGCGTGGGGCTGCGCCTGCGGGAGGAGCTCTCCCTCCTTTCCAGCCTGGCTCGCAAGCTTGGGAACAACCGGGACAACCTGGTTCCCCTGGACGCCAGGGCCTGGCGGCTGGCGCTTTCCAACTACCATTACGGGCAGATCGACTACAATTCGCTGCAGGCGGCGGCCAACGCCTGGCTGGACGCGCGGATGAACCAGGAGGCGCTGAAGCGGGACTACCGCGAGGCCCTGGCCGACCTGGATTACCTGGAGGGGAAATAGGATGCGCGGGATGCCGCAGGGGGGCCCTGCCATGAGCAAGGGCGCGGAAAACGCGGGCGCCTGGCCGGTTTGGGCGGCCCTGCTGCTGGCGCTGGGCTTCGCGCTGGGGCTGGGTATTTACCGGCATTTCCCGGGGGACGACGACGGCCGGGGCCCGGCGGCCTTTGCTTCCGCCGGGCCGGGCGAGGTGCTCCTGAACGGGTGGCAGACCGCGCTGGCGGGCATCCAGGCGCGCCCCCCGGCCAGGCGGGGAGGGGAACTGGTGGTTCCGGCGGCGGCGGTCCTTTACGTGGACGGCAAGGCCAGCGTGTACGTGGAAACCAGCCCGGGAGACTTCCACCGGAAGATCCTGGACGGCGCCGTGGCCGCGCCGGGGGGCTATCTCGGCCGCATCCCGGGCTGGGTGTCCGGGCAGGAGGTGGTGACGCGGGGAGCGGCGCTGCTTCTTTCCCAGGAATTCAGGCCCAAGGCCCCGGCCGGCGACGGGGACGACGATGACTGAAACCCGGGTCCGCCCCCATGCTTAAAAAAATCGTCCAATTCGCCGTGGAATTCCCCGGGGTCGTGGCGGCCCTGGCCCTGCTGCTGCTGGGATACGGGATCTGGGCGGCCCGCCGGGCGCCCGTGGACGTCTTCCCGGAGTTCGCGCCGCTGGAGGTGGTGGTGCAGACCCGGGCTCCCGGGTTTTCCCCGCGCCAGGTGGAGCAGCTGGTCAGCCGCCCCCTGGAGGCGGCCATCCAGGGCACGCCGGGGCTGCGGCTTCTGCGTTCCAACTCCTTCCAGGGCTACTCGGTCCTCAAGGCCTTCTTCCGCGACGGGACCGACATCCACCTGGACCGCCAGCGGGTGGCGGAACGCATGGCCCAGGCGGTGGCCTCGCTTCCGGCCACGGTCCGGGCGCCCCTGATCGCCCCCCTGACCACGGCCACCAGCGTGCAGCTGATCGCCGGCCTGTCCTCCAAGAAGCTTTCCCTCCGGCGTCTGCGCTCCCTGGTGGACTGGCAGGTCAAGCCCAGGCTGCTGGCCGTGCCGGGGGTGGCCAAGGTGGTGGTGTACGGCGGGGAGAAGCGCCAGTTCCAGATCCGGCTGCTGCCGGACAGGATGAAGGCCTACGGCCTGGGCTTCGAGGACGTGGCCGCCGCGGCCAGGAGGGCCACCGGCGTGTTCGGGGCCGGGTTCCTGGACACGCCCAACCAGCGCATCCTGCTGCGCTCCTCCGGCCAGGCCCTGACGGCCCGGGCCCTGGCCGGGGTGGTGATCCGGCGCAGCCAGGGCATGAACGTGACCCTGGGCGACGTGGCCCAGGTGGAGGTGGGCTCGGCCCCGAGGCTGGGCGCGGCCCAGGTGTTCGACCGCGGGGGCTGGAGCCCGGACATCGCCCTGGAGGTCTCGGGCCAGTACGGCTGCAACACCCTGGCGGTGACCCGGGGCCTGGAGAATGCCTTCCGGTCGATGCGGCCCCTGTTCCGACAGGAGGGGGTGACCCTCCGTCCGGCCCTGTTCCGGCCGGCCACCTTCATTCAAAGGGCCGTCTCCACGGTGCGGGATTCCCTGCTGCTGGGTGGGGCGCTGGTGGCGCTGGTGCTCTTCCTCTTCCTGTGGAATTTCCGGGTTTCGCTGGTCTCCCTCACCGCCATCCCGCTGTCGCTGCTTTCGGCCGTGCTGCTGCTGCGCCACTTCGGCATCGGGTTGAACACCATGACCCTGGGCGGCCTGGCCATCGCCATCGGCGAGGTGGTGGACGACGCCATCATCGACATCGAGAACATCCACCGCCGCCTGGGGGAAAACTGGAAGGCCCGGCGGCCCCTTTCCAAGGCCCGGGTCGTGCTGGCCTCGTCCCTGGAAGTGCGCGGGGCCGTGGTCTTCGCCACCTTCATCGTGGTCCTGGTCTTCCTGCCCGTGCTGGGCATGGGTGGGGTGCAGGGCCGGCTCTTCGCGCCCCTGGCCTGGGCCTACATCTTCTCCATCCTCTCCTCGCTTCTGGTGGCCCTCACCGTGACGCCGGCCCTGGCCATGCTGCTGTTGAAGCGGGAGAGCCATCCCTTCGAGGAGCGGCCCGCCATCCTGAAGCTGAAGGCGGCCCACCAAAGCCTGCTGGCGGGGGTGGAGAGGAAGCCGGCGAAGGCCCTGGGTCTGGCCGCCCTGGCCCTGGCGGCGGCGCTGGCCGCGCTCCCGTTCCTGCGGCTCACCTTCCTCCCCCCCTTCAACGAAGGGCACCTGATCGTGCACCTGAACCTGCTTCCCGGAACCTCGCTGGACGAATCCCTGCGAGTGGGCCGGCGGGTGGCCGGGCGCATCCTGACGGTGCCGGAGGTGGAGACGGTGTCGCAGCAGGCCGGCCAGGCCGGGGAGGCCGACGACACCCACGGAACGCACCAGAGCGAGCTGCAGGTGGACCTCCGCCCGCTGGAAGGGGAGAGCACGGGCGACGTGGCGGCCAAAATCCGGGCCAAGCTGGCCGGTTTTCCCGGATGCACCTTCGCCATCAAGACGCCCCTGCAGGAGCGGATGGGGGAGGTCCTTTCCGGCGACACCTCGGACGTTTCGGTGAAGATCTTCGGGGACCGCCTGGGCGTGCTGGATGAGAAGGCGGGGGAAGTGGCGGCCCTGCTCGCCGGGATGAAGGGCGCGCGGGACGTGCGGATGGCCTCGCCGCCCGGGGTGCCCGAGCTGTCCGTCACCCTGAGGCCCGGCCGCGTCCGGCGCCTGGGGTTCCAGCCGGCCGAGGTCCTGCGGGCGGTGCGAACGGCCTACCAGGGAAGCGTGGTGGGCCAGGTCTTCGACCGCGACCGGGCGACCGACGTGGTCGCCATCCTGCCCCCGGCCCTGCGCGGGAATCCCGCCCGGGTGGGCGACCTGCCCCTGCGCAACGCCGACGGACGGTGGGTGCCCCTGAAGGACCTGGCCGTCCTCAGGATGGGGAAGGGGCGCTACCTTATCCAGCACGAGAACGGACTGAGGACGCAGGCCGTCGGCTGCGACGTGACCGGCCCGCTGCCGGCTTTCGTGGCGGGGTTGAAGGAGAAGCTGGCGGAGAAGGTGCGGTTTCCGCGGGGGACCTACGCCGTGGTCGCCAGCAGCGAGCAGGCCCGCCTGCGGGCCACGCGGCGGATCCTGGCCGGGGCGCTCCTGGTGCTGGGCGGCATCACCCTGCTGCTTTGGGCCGCCTTCCGCGGCGGCCGCAACACGCTCCTGGTCCTGTGCAACCTGCCCTTCGCCCTGGCGGGAGGGGTGCTGGCGGCCTTCGCCGGCGGGGGAAGCCTTTCGCTGGGCTCGCTGGTGGGGTTCGTCACCCTCTTCGGCATCACCACGCGCAATTCGATCATGCTGCTTTCGCACTACCAGCACCTGGTGGCCGAGGAGGGCCGGGACTGGAACCTGGACACGGCCCTGCGCGGGGCCCGGGAGCGGCTGCTGCCCATCCTGATGACCGCCACGGTGGCCGGCCTGGGCCTGCTGCCCATGGTCCTGGGCAGCGGCGCGCCGGGCCAGGAGATCGAGGGCCCCATGGCCGTGGTCATCCTGGGCGGTCTGGCCAGTTCCACGGCCATGAACCTGCTCCTGCTGCCGGCCCTGGCGCTGAGGTACGGAAGGTTTGAAAGGCGGGCCGGGCGGATGGATGCCTGAGGCGCGTTTCCAGCTTGCAAAGGCGGCGTTTTGGATTACAATTTGTGGTGCGAATTGTCATTCAAAGGAGCTGTCATGGCCGCCATCACCATCCGCCTTCCCGAGCCCCTGGAAAAGGGCCTGGAGGAGGAATCCCAGCTTGAAAAAAGGCCCCGGTCGGAGCTGATCCGCCAGGCTTTGGACGAGTTCCTGCGCCGCCGCCGTGAGGCGCGTTTCCGCGCGGACATGGTCCGGGCGGTCCGCGGCCTGGATCCGGGGGAATCCCTGTCCCTGGCCGCGGAGGCCCTGCCCTTGGACAACGAGGCGCTGGATTTGGCCGAGGTCCGCGAGCCGGCCAGGAGGTCGCGGCGATGAAGCGCGGGGAAATTTGGACCGGGAACCTGAACCCGAACCGGGGTGCGGAAATCGGCAAGGTGCGGCCCGTGCTTGTCCTGCAGGCCGACTGGTTGAACC
>JAJYGY010000333.1:5316-5596 GCA_021790555.1 bacterium | reverse complement strand
CCGCGCCCGGCGGGATGTCCTCGGGCAGGCGGAAGTCCACGGCCTTGAAGAAGCGGCCGTGCGTCCTTTCGGGCCGGTCCGGCACCGCGGCGATGCGGCGGAAGCGGCCACCCTCGAGCAGTTCCAGGGTCATGCCGCGGCTGTTGCGCTGGTTGGCCAGCCAGACCCGCACCCGATAGTGGCCCTTTTCCGGGATGGCGGTGGAGAACTGCAGCCACTTGGAGAAGCCCACCCCGCTCTGGGTGGTGGTCACTCCCGAGCCCGGCCTCCACAGGGGCAG
>JAJYGY010000333.1:0-5306 GCA_021790555.1 bacterium | reverse complement strand
CCCGCCTGGAGCCCTCCTGGCCCGGGCGCAGCAGGTCCACCCGGATGAGCCGGGCCGTGGAGGGTCCGGACCGGGCCGCCGGCATGCAGTGGGCCTCCTCGCCCGCCACGGCGAAATGCCCGCGCTCCAGCAGGCGCAGCCAGTGGGGCGAGGCCTCCTTCTGGGTGGAATCCTTCAGGCCGCCTCCCAGCACCAGGCAGCCTCCCTGCTCCAGGTAGCGCGTGAAGGCGCCGCGCAGCTCCGGCTCGTTCCAGAAGGAGGCCGGCTTCATGGTCTGGGGTCCTTCGGAAAAGGCCCCCCGGTCGAAGAGGACCAGGCTCCGGGCCCCCCCGCCCGGCCCCCCCTCCAGCAGGGCCCCGGCCAGCTCGCGGGCCGTCAGGGGCAGGTCCATCTCCACCGCCGCGGTGGGCGTCCGGGACCGCAGGAAACTCAGCCCCCGGGTCGCCTCGGCGGCGTAGGCCGGCGGATTCAGGGCCGTGTGCTTCAGGGCCATGGTGGACGAGAAGCAGTACAGAAGGGGCGCGCGCGGGAAACGGCGTCCGGGCAGCGGCCCGAAGGGCGCGCGCGGAACCGGGGTGGCCGAGGCCTCCGGCGGCGGCGCGGCGGCCGGGCCGGGCTCCGCGGGGCCTCCCCGCCAGGTGACCTGGGTTTCGGCCCCGGGCGCCAGCCCGGCCTTCAGCACGGCGTATTCCCCGTCGCCCTCCACGAAGCCCTGCCGGCGGCTCCAGCCCCGGGCCGGGGCCCCGTCCTGGTCCACCTCCTCCACCCTGCCCTTGGGCACCCACAGCTCCAGGCGCAGGTTGAGGGGCGCCGAGGCGCCGCTTTCCAGGCTGGCCCTCCAGGCCATGGCGCCCAGCCGCTCCACCTTCAGCGTCAGGGGCCCCCGGCTGGTCCAGAAATCGTTCAGGGTGAAGGAGGACAGCTGCGGCGGCAGGTAGGGGGCCAGGCGCAGGGCCCCCTGCTTCCATCCCGGATCGAAGCCCGAAAGCGCGTAGAGCACGGCGTCGGCGTTGAGGCCCCCTTCCCAGGGCCTCAGCCGGCCGCTGACGCCCTGGCCCCACTGCGGGGTGTTCCAGTTGAGCCCCTGCGGGTCGACGATCTCGGCGAAATCGCCCGAGGGGCTGGCCGTCCTCAGCAGGCCTCCCAGAACCCCGTCCAGTTCGGGCATCTTCAGCCGCGCCAGGTCCCAGGCCCACTGCCCCGGGTTCATGCCGACGAAGTAGGCGTTGAAGGGCGAGCTTTTCAGCAGGCCGTCGCGGCCCTTCAGGTAGTGCAGTCCCGCCAGCACCGAGCGCACGGCGTCGGGGTCGGTGGGCCCGGCCGACCCGACCCACAGGGGGTTGAGCAGCACGTTGGCGAAGGGCTCGGGGTTGAGTTCCCCGGAAAAGGAGGCCGTGGGACAGTAGTAGCCCTCGTCCGGCTGCAGGTAGAGCCGGCGCGTGCGCCCGTCCAGCCAGTCGGCCTCGCGCCTCAGCCCGTCGGCCTCGCCCCGCCTGCCCAGCAGGTCGGCCAGGCGGGCCAGGTCGCGGGCCGCGGCGATCCACTCGAAGGCCGAATCCGGCGTGTAGGCGTAGCGCCCGAAATTGCCGTTGGGATATCCCAGGTAGGGGAAGGTGCGGGCCTGCAGGGTCCACATGTAGGTCTCGTCGCGCTCCAGCAGCATGCGGCCCGATTCGGTGATGAACTGGCCGTCCAGGCAGCGCTTCAGGTAGTCCCAGTGGGAGCGGACAAAGTCCAGGTCCCCGTCCTCCTGGAACTTCCAGGCGTGCTGCAGCACCACCCAGGAGGGCACCTCCGAGCAGACCATGCCCATCCGGCTGAAATCCGCGCCGGCTTTGGGCCGGTCGTCGTGCTCCACGCTCACGGCCGGGGGCAGGAAGCCCAGCCGGGTGGCCACGCCGTAGAAGAAGTCCAGCACGCGCCCCACCCCGCCCGACTTGCCCATCCACAGCCACAGCCGGATGGGGCCGTTGTTGTCCCGCACCCAGGCCAGGGAATACCCGATCAGGGGGGAGAAGCTTCCCGAGGAGGCCTGCTGCGAGCGGAAGATGGCCTTCTGGGCCTCGATCAGGTCGCCCAGGCCGGCCCAGCGCGTCCGGGCCCGGCCCGGGGCGGCCGTGACTTCAAGCCGGCAGGCGTCCGTGTTCCAGGAGGCCCATTCCGCCGCCGTGGAGCTGACCAGCGAGGCCGCCGAGGCGGCCGCCAGGCCGTACTGGGCCCGGGCCTCCGCGCTGTCGAAGGCGGCGCTGAGCACCTGCACGCCCCTCCAGCACTGCCCCGGCGCCAGGGAAGGCAGTTCGAAGCGCAGGCGCCGGCCTTCGGCCCGGCCGGCCTGGCCGGCCAGGCCCAGCACCCAGTCGGTGTCGCGCCGGCGGGTGTCCTGGTGGATGGCCAGGGTTCCGTCCACGCCGGCCTGCGTGCTTGAGCTGTTCCAGGCGTCCTCCAGTTTCAGGAGCAGGCTCAGGTCCCCGCGCGGCGCCTGGCCCAGGTTGCGCACCTCCCACAGCCGCAGCAGCACCTGGGTTCCCCGGGGGGCCAGGTCGAAGGCCCGCACCGCGAGCCCGTCCCCCTGGGCCCGGGTGGCCACCATGCCCGAATCCGCCACCCAGCCGATGGACTGGCGGCCGAAGCGCAGGGGGCCGGAGGCGCCGTCCAGTTCCGGCACCAGGCGCCCCAGGCTGGGCTCCTGGTAGGTGGGGCCGAAGAGGCTGCTCTGGGTGAAGAGCGGGTCCACCAGGCCGAGCATGCAGAACAGCCTGCCGTTCCCCACGCAGTAGGCGCCGGCCTTCTGGGCCTGGATGCGCTCATCCGGACCCCAGCTCTCGCCCCACCACAGCCGGCGGGTCAGGAAGGGATACAGGTCCTCCCAGCCCTGGGCCGACACGGCCGGGGGGCCGGCCTCCTGGGCCCGGGCCGGCGGGCCCGCCAGGAGCGCCAGGGCCAGGACCGCCGCCGCCAAAAGGTTGTGGAATCTGGTCTCCAATCCGCCGTCCTTATCGGGTTCCGGTCATCCGGTAGAGGAACTGCTCCTTGAAGCCCCACAGCTTGACCGGCTTCAGCTTCAACCCCTCCACGAAGCCCCGCACGGCCGTGGGGGGAAGCCCGAAATTGCGGCTGAAATAGGCCTCGTCCTTGCGGTCGCGGTTGACGACCTCGTTGAGCAGGAAAACCCGGTCGTGCCGCTTCAGTTCCAGCTTGAGGCGCTTCTCCACCTCGGGAAAGGCCCTCTCCGGCCGGTCGGGAAAGCGCTTGAATTCCCGGTCGAAGGAAAGCACCCGGCGCTTGGGCTGGAAATAGGTCAGGTACATGGGCACGCCGTTGTCCCCCAGCACCACCAGCAGGTCGCGGGGGCGCACGGCCCGGTCCACGGCCCGGAGCATGTTGTAGTAACGGTTGTTGGCGGCCTGCCCGTCGAAGGCAACCTTTCCGCGCAGGTTGCTCAGGAACAGGAGGCCCACGCAGCAGGCCAGCAGCGCGACCAGGCCGCCCTTCCAGGCCAGGTTCCAGGGCCGGGGCCGCACCAGCAGCGCCAGGTCGGAAAGCGAAAGGGCCATGAGGATGAACAGGGGCGGCAGGCAGGAAAGCCAGAACTCCACGTTCCAGGGCTCCCACCAGTAGAAGAAGGGCACGTAGGCGGCCAGCCACAGGGCGCAGAAGAGGAGCACCCAGCCGCGCGGGGGAGAGGCCAGGTTCCATCCCCACAGGGTGAAGCCCAGCAGGGCCAGGGCCGCGGCGGCGGCCAGAACCGTGGTCCAGTCCGCCGCCAGGGGCAGGGCCCGGGCCAGGGCCGCCATACCCAGCCAGGCCAGGCAGGCCAGGGTGGCCCAGCCGGCCCTGGCGCGCGCAAGCCACAGGCCCTTCAGCACCAGGTACAGGACCGAAAGGCCCCCCACCCAGGACAGCAGCACCCGGATGTCGGCGTGGCGGAAGCCCCCCACCGCCGGCTCCGGCCGGATGGGCCCCAGGAACAGGGTGCCCCAGCCGAACAGCGCCTGCGGGAGCGCGTTGGCCTTCTGGCGGGTCCATTCGTGCACGCCCAGGTAGGAGAACAGCCAGGTGACGAAGGTGGGCGGGCTCTGCCTCAGCCAGATGAAGACGCCCACGAAAAGGTAGACCGCGCTGGCCAGGGCCGTGGCGCAAAGCAGCACCAGGCCGGCCTTGCCCAGGCGGCCAAGGGGGTCCTCGGAAAAGCTCCCGGGAAGGTGCGCCAGCAGCGTGACCAGGATGGCCGGGGTGAGCAGGGCGTTGGTCTGGTGGCAGAGGATGGAGAAGCCGTGGGCCAGGCCCAGCAGCACCAGGGCCCGGGTGCCGCCCCGCAGGGCGGCGGGCAGGCAGGCGAAGACCAGGATGAGGGAGAAGCCGTTGAGCACGCGCACCGCCAGGATGGTGCTGGCGTGCCAGTATCCGAAGCAGCTTCCCAGGCCCAGGGCGGCCACCAGCGGGACCCAGGGATCGCCGGTGACCCGCCTCAGGGCCGTCCAGAAAAGGCCCAGGCCCAGGCTGCCGATCAGGCAGTCCAGCAGCTGGCCCGGCACCATGGCCCTGCCCTGGTGGAAGCCCAGCCAGGTGAGCAGCAGGTACCACTGGCGGCCCAGCCAGTTGTAGATGAGGTGGTGGGGATGGAAAAGCAGGTACAGGGGCCGGCCCCTCTCGAGGTCCAGGGCGTAGCTGAGGGAGTCGTACTCGTGGTTGACCGAGAGGGTGCCGGAATAGACCGCGAACCAGAAGGCGCACAGGACCAGCAGCGCCAGGGCCCAGGCCGGCCTCCTGGCGACCTGCCAGGCCCCTTTCATGGATGCCATCCCCGCGCCGGGGCCGCCGGGCCGGAGCCGGAGCCCTGAGCCAGGGATTCCGGACGGCCGGGATTCAGGCGGCCTTCCGCGGTGCCCGCCGCCGGGGCGGGAAGCATTTCCCACACCCCGGGCCGCGCCGGGCCGGGCCAGGGGGCCTGGGCGGTGCTTTGGGCGGAGGCGCTCAGGGCCATGGCCTGCGTGTCCTGCGAGGACTGGTCTTCGCCCAGGCCGGTGGAAGGCGGAGCCGGAGCCTGGGGCATGTCGTCAAAAGGCGAGGCGGCGGAGGCCAGCGGGGCGGACGGGCTGGAGGCAGCCGTGGGCGCCGCCGCCAGCGGGACCGCCGGGCTGGAAATCGCCGTGGGCGCCGCCGCCAGCGGGGCCGCCGGGCTGGAGGCCGCCAGGGGCGTGGGCGTGGAGGCGGGGGCCTGGGCCAGTCGTGCGGCTCCGGCCGAAGCCCGCGCGGGCAGGGGGGGCGTCGGGGTCACGGCCAGGCCGTCGCCCTCGGCCACGGGT
>JAJYGY010000164.1:5072-5607 GCA_021790555.1 bacterium | reverse complement strand
CCAGGGTGCCGGCCGGATACAGCGGCATGCCCTGCGACGTCCACACCGGCAGGCCGGAACAGTCCAGGCCCGGCCCCGGCGTGGGGCTGGCCGTGGCCGACAGCACCGGCGGGGGCGTGGAGGTGGCGCTGACCGCGGGCGTGCGCGTGGCCGTCCCGGTGGCCCGCGCCGTCGCCGGAGGCGTGGCCGTCGGGCTGGGGCTGCCCGCCGGCGCCGTCCGCGACGGGGTCACCGTGGCGCTGAATGTCGCGGTGCCACGCGGCGTGGGCGTGGGGCTTCCTCCCGCCCCGCACTGGCCGACGAACTGCCACACCGAGGGCGTGCTGGGCGGGGCGTAGGCGTCCAGGCCGTACACCGCCACCAGGGCCCGGTATTCGCCCTGGTCGGGCGCGTAGACCACCAGGGTGCCGGCCGGATACAGCGGCATGCCCTGCGACGTCCACACCGGCAGGCCGGAACAGTCCAGGCCCGGCCCCGGCGTGGGGCTGGCCGTGGCCGACAGCACCGGCGGGGGCGTGGAGGTGGAAGTGGCGCT
>JAJYGY010000164.1:0-5062 GCA_021790555.1 bacterium | reverse complement strand
CCGATCTGTGGCGGTGCCCTGGATTCCCGTGAAAGGCAGGGTCCAGATGCCGCGGCCGTGCGTTCCCGCCACCAGCACGCGCGGGTTTCCCGGGCCGATGCGAAGCTGCAGCACGGCCGAATCGGGCAGGCCGCTTCCCACCCGCTGCCACTGTTCCCCGGAAACCCCGCCGTCCGAGGCCATGAAGACCCCGACGTCCGAGGCGACCAGCACGGCCGCGGGATCCTGCGGATCCAGGGTGATCCAGTCCACCGGGGCGTTGGGGAAATTGCCGGAGATGTTGGTCCAGTTCACGCCGCCGTCCGTGGACTTGTACACGTGCTCGCCGGCCACGAAGCCGTTGACCGACACATAGACCGTGTCGGCATTGGAAGGGGCCACGGCCAGGGCTCCCAGCGAGTAGTAGCCCCAGGGGCCCGACCCCTGCGTCCAGGAAGGGCTGGCGCCCATCAGGTTCGAGGTCTTCCAGACCTGGCTCCCCGAGGTGAAGTAGAGCGTGTTCTGGTCGCTGGGCGCGGGCGCCAGGTAGGTGGGGCCGACCGTTCCGTTCAGGGCCGCCCACCCCGCGCCCGGGCTGGCGGGACGCGAAGGCCCCATCCACACCTTGTCACCGGCGCCCACCACCATGGTGGCCGGGTTGGCGGCCACCAGTTCGTAGGGCGTGATGAAATTCAGGTTGGCGATGGTGCCGCCGTCCACCACCTGGGAATATTGGCCGTTGGAGATGCTGTAATGGAAAATGGAGCCGTTCTGGAATTCGCCGAAGAACTGGCCCGTGAAAGAAGGGTCGGCCGCCGTGTAGACGCCGTCCCCCCCTTCCGCCGCGTACCAGGTGGTGGCGCCTCCCGTGGTGTAGGCCGTTCCGTTGTCCTGCAGGCCGCCCACGTAGGTGCCGGGGGAAAAGGCGTCCGCGGACACCCCGTAGAACTGCAGGGTGCCCAGCGTGGAATTCCCGTTCACCCAGGTGTTGCCCGCGTCGGGGGTTGTGTAGAAGCCGCCGTCGTTGGCCGCGAACCAGTGGGTGGCGTCGGCGAAGGCGATGGCGTGCTGGTCGACATGGATACTGCTGCCCCCCACTTCGGTCCACGTGGTGTTCATGCCGCTGACCGACGCGGCCACGTAGGGAAAGATCGCGCCCACCACCAGGGCCGTGGAATTGGGCGGCGCCGCGACATACTGGTTGTACCAAAGCTGATAATCCACGGGCGGGGAGGCCACGGGCGTCCAGGTCTGTCCGCCGTCGATGGACTGCACCAGGCCCGTGTCCGAGGCCGAGGGTTTGGAGAGCCCGCCTCCGGCCTCGATCAGGCACCAGATCGTGCCGTCGCGCGTGGCCAGCGCCGCGCGGTCAAAGTTGGAGTAGCTGAGGGCCGGGGCCCCGGCGAAAGGGTTGCCGCAGGCGGCCCAGGTTTGCCCCTGGTCCGTGGACTTGAAGATGCCCTGTCCGCCCACGGTGGCGTAATAGGCCCCGCCCCGGGGCTCGTAGAGGATCTGGGCCACCGGCGCGCCGGAGAAGACGCGGGTCCAGTCCCGGCCGCCGTCCGTGGAACGGAAAATGCCGGGGTTGGTGTTGGTTCCCTGCAGGGGATTGTTCATGCCGGCCCCGTAGCGGGCGCTGGCCAGCACCACCTGGGGGTTGCCCGGGTCCACAAGGACGCTGGAGAAGGTGTCTCCCAGCAGGGACACCGAACCTCCATCCGCGCCGCTGGAGAGCGTCCAGCTGGCGCCGCCGTCCGTGGACTTCATGATCCCCACGCCGTAATAGCTGTCCAGCGAGCCGCTGGATTCGCCCGTGCCGACGTAGATCGTGGTGGGGTTGGTGCTGTCATCCAGGCCGATGCTGCCCACGGCAAGGCTCATGCTCTGGTCGCTGATGGGAACGAAATGGGGATTCGGCCCCAGGGCGTCGGTGGACTTCCATACGCCCCCGAAGGCCGTGCCCAGATAGACGGTGTTGCCGCTGGGATCCTTGCCCAGGTCCACCGCCAGGGCCACGGCGCGCCCCGAAACGGCCGTGCCATAGAGCATCAGGGGCGTGGGTCCGGCGTTCTGCCAGTCTCCACTGGGCACCGCGGCGTTGGAAAACAGGCCGGACCCCCGGTAGGCCGGAAAGGAGGCCCTGGGCAGGCTTCGAGCCGCCTGAAATGCCTCCATCCTGAGCAGGGCCGGCAGGCGACCGTTCAGGCCCTGCGTGCGGCTGCTTAGAAACCACTTTTCCCCGGCCTGAAAATCAGCCCTTCTTTGTGAAACCGACCGGCTTCCCGGCCCGGCAGGAACGGCCAGGGCCGGAAACACCGGCAGGACGAAAAGGGCCATCACCGCTTTCCACAGTTTCACCCTCATTTTCCCCTCCAGAAAAGTGGGCTAGTCAGGCGCAGGAGCGTTCCTTTGAGCGCTCACGGAATTTTCGGACATTGCGGCTTTCCCTGTTTCCAAAGACAGCCAAGTTAAGCCTTGAAATAAAAAGTGTATCTATTGAAAAAAAGTAGTGAGTTTTATTTTTTGCAACCGTGATTGTATACGAGGACATCCCTGGTTCAAAGAAAAATTGTTTTCATTAAATTAAACTAAAAATTTGTGATTGTAGTTTTTTCTATAAAAACTTGTAAATCATTTATTTAAAAAAGAATAAATAATATTATATTATGAAATAATATGAAGGGCTGTTTCAATGCCATGATTACGGGTGAAAGGTCTTTGGGCAAATGGGACTTCAGACCGGTAGGAAGGTGCTCAAGCGCGGGGGCGGGACGGAGCGCTCCTGGGACGGAAGACGTTGATCCGCAGGGTCACCGGAAGGCTGGCGGGGTCCAGGCAGCCGGCCCGGTCGCAGGCCTGGTAGTTGAGCACCGCGCCCAGGCTGTGCCAGCCGGGGCGGGCGAGGGGGCTTGCCTGAACCTCCACCACCACGATGAAGGCTCCGGAAAGCGCGTCCACCGGGCCGCCCACCCCCTCAACTTGCTCCAGGGACCCGTCCGGCACCTGCGTCCCCTCGACCTGAAGCTGCCCGTCACCCGAGGATTCCAGGCTCAAGGGGGCCAGTCCGCCCCCGTCCCTGGCCAGGATCATCCAGGGCCGCACCACCACCTTTTCCCTCAGTTCCACCGTGCCGCCCGGCGCCACCTGGCGGGGGCCCACCTGCCAGGCGCGCGCCGCGCCGGACTTCAGCATGGCGGCCATCCTGCCGTCCATCCAGTCCAGGTCCCTGCGCATGCCCCCCACGCTGAGCAGGCGGGTGGCGGCCAGGCGGCCGTCCGGGGCCACCAGCGCGTTGGCGCCCACCATGGCGTCCTCGGCCCCCAGCCTGCGGGCCGCGCCCCGGGGCGCGTAGAGCGCCGCCGCCCGGGAGTCCGGGTCCGCCAGCACGGGAAAAGGCACCGGATGGGCCAGGAAATCCCGCCGGGCCTGGTCCAGGCCCTCGCCCATGTCGATCCACAGCACCTGGCCGCCCCGCCCGCGCCAGCGGGCCTGGATGCCGGAAAGCTGGGCCGCCTCGGAGGCCGCGTAGGGCGAATCCGGGGCGTCGAAATGCAGCAGCACGGCGCGGCCGCGGAAGTCGGAAAGCCTCCGGGCCCTTCCGTCCAGGCCCATCAGGCTGAAGTCCGGGGCCACGCGGGGCGGCTTCCTTTTCACCTCCTCCACGCAGCCGGGCAGCAGGAGCCCCAGGAGCAGCAGCAGGCACAGCGACTTTTGGGGGGACAAGCGGGATCCGCCGAGAAAAAAAGCCCGCTCACCGGGGGCAAGCGGGCTTTCACGCGAAGATGGTGCGCCTGAGGCGATTCGAACGCCTGACCTACGGCTTCGGAGGCCGTCGCTCTATCCAGCTGAGCTACAGGCGCGTAAAAACGGCCTCAAAAGTATCAGAGAACGCGCCCGGCCGCAAGGGTGGAAACGGCCTCAGAGATTGAAGCGGACCCCCATGTCGGCGCCCCAGACCTGGTAGTTGTAGTTGATGTTCTGGGCGTAGAGCTGGTTGCTGAAGTCCAGCAGGGCCTTGGCGCCGACTTCCAGCGCCCAGTGGGGGTTGAAGGCGTAGACCCCGGTCAGGTAGAAGCCGTGGGCCACGTCGGCCTGCCTGCCCTGGGCGTAGCTCCCATCGGAATCGCGGATCAGCCGGCCCGGGTAGTTGCGGAACGTGAGGTCGTAGGCGAAGGTGACGCGGTGGCCTTCCGGCCTGCCCTGGATGAGCCAGGTGAGGCTGGGCTTGAAATCCGTGGCCAGGAAGTCGTAGAAGCCCGGCTCGTACACCCCCACGTTGGTGTCGAAATAGGCCAGGTTGGACTGGTTGTAGGAAAGCGTGAACGCGGCCCCGGCCCTCCAGTGGGCGCCCGGGGCGAAGCGGGTGTCCAGGGCCAGGGTGTGGTACCAGTCCTCGCGGAACTGGCCCAGGTTGGGGGTGCCGTCGGACTGGATCAGCAGGGCGTCGGTGTAGCGCTGCCAGGCCAGGCTGTAGCCCAGCCGCGTCCGAAGCCGGCCGAAGAGCGTGGCCTCGCCGCGCAGGTTCAGGCTGGGCCCCTGGTAGTCGCGCGTGTAGTAGTTTCGGTTGTCCACGGCCGTGAAGTAGGCCGCCGTTCCGGGGTTGTGGAAGTTGGGGTACCCGCGCCGCAGCCAGTCCAGGGCCAGCGAAACCGAAGGCGCCCCCTCCGCCCCGCCGCCGAAGCGCTTGACGCCCTCCAGGCCGCCGCCGAACTCGTCGAAATCGTACAGGCCGGTGCCCACCTGTTCGCTGGTGGTCTGGATGTTGAAGGCCCGCTCGGCCTCGCCCCTGGCCCGCAGTTCCCAGCCGCCGTGGAAATGATGGCTGTACACGGGCCGGAAGACCAGCGTGCTGGTGTCCAGGAAGAAGGCGTTCTCGGAGATGGCCAGGTTGTCGTCCGTGCTGTCGGCGAAGAGCAGGGGCAGCAGGTAGTCCGACGAGCCGAACTTGAATTCCGGCACGGCCAGCAGGCTTCCCAGGAACAGGCCGCTGCCGCTGCCCCCGTTGTTGAAGGCGGAATAGCCTCCCTGGGCGTCCACCGAGAGCACGGGCCTGAACTCGAAGGCGCGCAGGGAAAGGGGAAGG
>JAJYGY010000284.1 GCA_021790555.1 bacterium | reverse complement strand
TGCATCAGCTTCAGGAAGGGCGCCGAGAACTCGTTGACCGCCTCCCCCCAGACCCTGTCCTCCTGGGGCGGCCGGCCCACCACGGTGGCGGGATAGACCGGGTTCTTGCGCCGGGTCAGGGCCGTGAGCTTGAAGGTGGGGTAGGGCGCGGCCAGGCTGTAGTGGCCGAAATGGTCGCCGAAGGGGCCCTCCTGGCGCCGGTCGTCCAGGTCCACGTAGCCTTCCAGGACGAACTCGGCGTCCGCCGGCACCCACAGGGGCTGGGTGAGGGCCTTCACCAGGGGCTGGGGCCTTCCGCGCAGCAGGCCGGCGAAGGGCAGTTCCTCCATGCCTTCGGGCAGGGGGAAGATGGCGGCCAGGGTCAGGGCCGGGTCGCCGCCCAGGGCCACGGCGCAGGGAAGCCGTCCTCCGGCGGCCCGGGCGGCGTGGGCCTCGGCCCCGCGCACGATCTGCCAGTGCATGCCGGTCTCGCCGCCGTTGTAGACCTGCATGCGGTACATGCCCAGGTTCAGGCGGCCGGTCGCGGGGTCGGCCGTGCCCACCAGGGGCAGGGTGATGAAGCGCCCGCCGTCCCCGGGCCAGCACTTCAGCGCGGGCAGGGACTTGAGGTCGCCCGGGAACTCGGCTTCGTCCTGCACGGGCGAGGTCTTCAGCCGGCGCACGCGCATGGCCAGGGCCCGGGCGAGGGCGCGGCGGTTCCTCCACAGGCCGGCCAGGCTGGGGGGCTGCAGGTCCTGGACCAGCCGCGCCAGGCGCCTGCCCAGCTCACCCGGCTCGGCCCCCAGGCCCAGGCGCAGGCGCCGCCGGGTGCCGTTGAGGCCGATGGCCAGGGGAAAGGGCGAGCCCTTGACCCTCTCGAAGAGCAGGGCCGGGCCGCCCAGGGCCGACTGGCGCAGGGCGATCTCGGTGAGCTCCAGTTCCGGGTCCACCTCGGCGCGCACCCGGTGGAGCAGGCCTTCGCGGTCGAGCAGGTTCAGGTAGGATTGCAGGTCCATGCGTCCTTCCGCTTGGGTTCCCGGGGCGGCCGGCCTGTCACGCGGCCGCCGGGCCGCCTTCGAGCCCGCGGTAGGCGTGGGCGAAGATCAGCAGCGACATCAGCGAGCTGAAGACCACGCCCACCCCCAGGCACAGCAGGCCCAGCAGGTTGATGCCCAGCAGGGCCAGGCCCAGCACGAAGAGCCCGGCCACGTGGTCGCGCGTGGCGTCGAAGCTGCCCCGCAGGCAGGCCCCCACCGAAGGGGCCTTGTCCACCAGCAGCCACATCACGAACATCAGGCGCAGGGCCAGGTAGGCCCAGGCGGCCAGGAGCAGCAGCGCCGCCAGCAGCCACACCAGGGCCCGGGGCACCTCGGTCAGCAGGAAGACCCCGGTCCCGGCCACCACCAGGGCCGGCAGGGCCGCCAGGGCCATGACGGCCAGCAGGGCCAGCAGGACGAGCCAGTATTTCAGGATCAGGGAGCCCTGGCCGAAGAGGTCGCCGATCCTGGCGTCTCCTCCGTCCACGATCTTCAGGCCGATGGAATTGAAGCCCAGCGCCAGCAGGGGGCCGATGACGAAGCCGTTGAGCAGGCCCACCGCCAGCGGGGGGATCTGGAAGACCACCCGCAGCAGCGCGACCCCGGCCACCACGGCCACATAGATGCCGAAACAGGCCAGCAGGACGCCGAGATGGGCCCAAAGGTTGGACCAGCCGAACCGGATGGATTCCCCGAGGCGGAACTCCCCCTTGCTCATGATCAACCCTCCGTTGACGGGATGAGACGGGCGCCGCTCAAGCCGCGGCCGGCTTTATTCCGGAGCTTCCATCTGGCCGGCCTTCCACTGGTCCGGCACGGGGTGCCCCAGGGCCTGCAGAAGGCGCAGCGAAAAGCCCTTCACCACGTCCTCCATGGTCAGGGGCCGCTGGTAGTAGGGGGGCATCAGGGGCATCACCAGGGCCCCGTCGGCGGAAAGCTGGGCGGCGTTGCGCAGGGTCTGGGTGGAAAGCGGCGTCTCGCGCAGGCACAGGACCAGCCGACGGCGCTCCTTCAGGGCCACCAGGGCGGCGCGGGTCAGCAGGGTGTCGGCGATGCCGCAGGCCACCTTGTTGAGCGTGCCGGCCGAGCAGGGCAGCACCACCATGGCGTCGAAGGCCGTGGACCCCGAGCTGATGGGGGCGGAAAGGTCCGAGTCGGCGAAGACCCGGGTGGCCAGGGGCTTCAGGTCCTTTTCGGCCAGGCCGGCCTCGTGGCGCAGCAGCTCGCGGCCCCACTGGGTGAGCACCAGGTACTTCTCGCCGGGAAGGCGGTTGAGGAAGTCCAGCGTGAAGGCGACGCCGCTGGCCCCGGTGATGCCGATGACCGTCCGCATGCGGGTTCCTGCGAAAGAAGGGATGCGGGATGCCAGCGCGGCGGCGTCCCCTAAAAGATGTTACCAGTACCCGCCAGGACGTAAAGCAAAACAAAGACCCCCACCCAGGCGTTGACCTTGAAGAAGGCGGCCTGGGGCTCCAGGGAATGCCCCAGCTGCTGCTCCGCGCCCAGCAGCAGGGCCACCGGCACCAGGGCGGCGAAGGCCGCCGGGCGGTGGGAGGCGAAGGCGCCGAAGGGCAGGGCCAGCAGGCAGGCCAGGGCGCTGAAGTGGCAGACCGCGCCGGCCAGGGCGGCGGAGCGCGGGCCGAATCGGGCCGGGATGGAATGCAGGCCTTCCCGGCGGTCGAAGGCCTCGTCCTGGATGGCGTAAAGGATGTCGAAGCCCGAAACCCAGAAAAAGGTGAACAGGGCCACCCACCACACCGCCGGGTCCAGGGGCGGCAGGTTGGCCGCGCCGACGAAGCCCCCCAGGGCCGACAGGCCGAGGCCGGCACCCACCCCGGCGTGGGCCAGGAAGGTGAAGCGTTTCATCCAGGGATAGGCCACGAAGACGGCCAGGGGAATGGGCGACAGCACCAGGCACCAGAAACCCAGGGCCCAGGCCGACCCTATATATAATAGAAGGCCGGCCAGGGCCACGCCCCAGGCCTGCCCCAGGCTCAGGACCCCGCTGGGAAGCTCCCGCCCCTTGGTCCTGGGGTTGCGTGCGTCGATGAAGCGGTCGAGGATGCGGTTGAAGGCCAGGGCGAAGGTGCGCGCCCCGGTGCCGGCCAGCACCAGGCCCAGGGCCCTGGCCCAGCCCAGGCCGCCGATCCCCCGGCCCAGGTGCCGTTCGGCCAGGGCAGCCCCGGCGAACAGCAGGGGCAGGGAAAAGAGGGTGTGCTCCAATTTGAGAAAACCGCTTATTTTTCTTGGGTTCATGAGGCCGGTATTTTAGGGGGCCTGTTCCGCCATGTCAAACGCATTGACAAACCCTCGGGCCGGCCTTTAAAGTCTAAAAACGGGCATTTTCGCGGTTTTTCCGCCCCAAACCCAATTCTTTCAAGGCGGCATGAACGGTTACAAACGTCTCTTGGGATACGCGCGCCCCTACCAGGCCAGGCTGGTGGTGGCCCTGGTCTGCACCCTGCTGGGCGCGGCCCTGAACACGCTTTCCATGCTGGAAATCAAGCCGGTGGTGGACAAGATCTTCGACAACCCGGACAAGGTTCAGGCTTTCCACTGGCTGATCTTCCTGCCTCCTGCCATCGTGGCCACCCTGCTGTTCAAGGGCCTGTTCAACTACGTGGCCGACCTGCTCAACGGCGGGGTGAGCAACCGCATCGCCATGGACGTGCGCGGCGAGCTGTTCGGGCACCTGGAAAAGCTGCCCCTGCGCTTCCACCACCAGCAGCGCGGCGGGCAGATCATCTCCATGTTCACCAACGACATCAACCTGCTGCCCGGGGGCATCTCCGAGGTCCTGGGCAAGGTGCTGTCGGTGGGCTTCAACGTGGCCGGGCTGCTGGCCGGGGTCTTCTGGCTGAACTGGCGGCTGGCCTGCATCGTCCTTTTCGTCTTTCCGGTGGCCTTCTGGCCCCTCATCCAGTTCGGCCGGCGCTTCCGCCGCCACAGCACCGAGGGCCAGGAGCGCATGGCCGAGCTGACCTCGCAGCTGCATGAGAGCCTGGGCGGCATCCGGGTGATCATGGCCTTCCGCAAGGAGGAGGACGAGCACCGCAAGTTCAAGGACGCCACCCACGCCCACTACCGGGCCGTGATGCGGCAGGTGCGGGTCTCGGCCCTGTCCGGGCCGGTGATGGAGGTCATCGGCAGCCTGGCCCTGGCGGCCCTCATCTACCTGGCCGGCCGGGAGGTGATCGGGGGCGGCATGACCACGGGCACCTTCTTCGCCATCGTGGGCCTGGTGGCTTCGCTGTACCCCCAGTTCCGGGGGGCCAACGACGTCAACAAGAGCATCCAGAATTCCCTGGCCGCGGCCCGGCGCGTCTTCGCCGTGCTGGACGAGCCCGTCTCCATCCAGGACGCCCCGGACGCGCGGACCATCCCGGCCCTGAAGCGCTCGCTGCGCTTCGAGGACACGGGCTTCTCCTACGTGCCGGGCAAGCCGGTGCTGAAGAGCATCGACCTGGAGGTGAAGGCCGGGCAGGTGGTGGCCATCGTGGGGCCCAGCGGGGCGGGCAAGACCACCCTGGTGGACCTGGTGCCGCGCTTCCACGACCCCGGCGAGGGCCGCGTGACGGCCGACGGGGTGGACCTGCGCAAGGCCACCCTGTCCAGCCTGCGCGGCCAGATCGGCATCGTCACCCAGGAGACCTTCCTGTTCAACGACACCATCGGCGCCAACATCGCCTATGGCAAGCCCACGGCCAGCACCGGGGAGGTGGAGGCCGCGGCCCGGGCGGCCAACGCCCACGACTTCATCATGGCCCAGCCCCTGGGCTACGCCACCCTGATCGGCGAACGCGGCGTGCGGCTGTCGGGCGGGCAGCGCCAGAGGCTGGCCATCGCCCGGGCCATCCTGAAGAACCCGCCCATCCTCATTTTGGACGAGGCCACCAGCGCCCTGGACACCCAGAGCGAGCGCCTGGTCCAGGAGGCCATGGACCGGCTGATGCGGCGGCGCACGACCCTGGTCATCGCGCACCGCCTGTCCACCGTGCGGCACGCGGCCAAGATCGTGGTCCTGGAAAAGGGCAGGCTGGTGGAGCAGGGAAGGCACGGGGAGCTGCTGAAGAAGAACGGCCTTTACGCGCGCCTCTACCGCATGCAGTTCCAGCACAAGGGAGGCGGAACGCGCCCGGCCAAGCGCGGATGACGGCCCCTTTCGGAGGCAAGCATGGCACTCTCCAGAACTGTCAAGGACGCGTCCCTGATGACGTACCTCCTTTCCCTGGTTGCCGAGGCCTCCAAGGGGCTGGCCCAGGTGGAGAGGAAGCGGATGTTCGGCTGCGACGCCTTTTTCGCCGCCGACAACATCTACGCCCTGGTCTGGAAGGACGGCCGCATCGGCCTTAGGCTGCGCGACCCCAGCGCCTACGCCGAGCTGCTGGGGTCGCCGGGGGCCGAACCCTGGAAGCCCGTGGGCGACGTGGTGATGCGCCAGTGGGTGCTGGTGTCGGAGAGGATCCACGGCCAGCCCCAGCTCCTGAAGGCCTGGGTGCGGCGGGCCCACGGCCAGGCCTATTCGGCCCAGGTGCCCGGGATGCAGAAGGCCCGCATGGAGGCCATCAAGGCCAAGGTGGCCATGCGCAACAAGGAGAAGCACCTGCCCC
>JAJYGY010000242.1 GCA_021790555.1 bacterium | reverse complement strand
GATGCGGCCGAACTGCTCGGCCTCGTCCATGTAGTGCCTGGTGACGAAGACGCTCTATCCCTGGCCGGACAGCTTGCGGATGAGCGCCCAGAAGCGGCTGCGGGAGGCCGGGGAGACACCCGCCGTGGGTTCATCCAGGAAGATCACCTCCGGGTCGTGCAGCATGGCCGCGGCCAGCGACACCTGCTGCTTCAGCCCCCCTGAAAGGGCGCCCACCAGGGTTTCAGGCGGATAGCGGAAGTTGATGAAGTCGAACAGCTCCCGGGTGCGCCTTTCCAGGGTCGGCTTGTCCAGCTTGTAAAGGCTGGCCGCGAACGCCAGGTTTTCCCCGACGCTCATGTCCATGTACAGGGTGAACTTCTGGGACATGTAGCCGGTGAGGAACTTGACCTTCCTCGGGTCGCGGGAAACGTCCACGCCTGCCACATGCGCCCTTCCGTCCGTGGGGATCAGCAGCCCGCAGAGGATGCGGATGGTGGTGGTCTTGCCGGCCCCGTTCGCGCCCAGGAACCCGAAAATCTCCCCCTTCCCGACCTGGAAGGAGATGTGGTCCACGGCCGTGAAGGAGCCGAAGCGCATGGTCAGGTTTTCCGCCTCCACGGCGGAGTTTGTCTTTCCCACGAATCCCTCGCATGGACGGGAGTCCACATCCCGGAAATTTCGCCCTGGCAGGCCGTGCAAAGGGCCCTGTCCGCGGGCGGCTAGACGGCGCGGCGGTCCTTGGATTCCGTTCCCATCCTTTTCCGGTCCTGCCGCAGGAACAATTCCTCAAAAGTGGAAACCCGGTTCCTGGTCAGCACTTCCCGGGGCGAACCCTGGGCGAGAAGCTTGCCGGCCTCGATCAGGTGGACCTGGCCGCAGCGTTCGGCCTCGTCCATGTAGGCCGTGGTGATGATCACCAGCACCTCGGACTTGAGAAGGCCGTAGATCAGGTCCCAAAATTCACGGCGGCTGATGGGGTCCACGCCCGTGGTGGGTTCGTCCAGCATCAGCACGCTGGGCGACTGGAGCAGGGCGCACATCAGCCCGAGCTTCTTGTACATTCCCCCGGAAAGCTGGCCCGCCAGCCGGCCCTGAAAGGGCTCCATGCGGGTCATGTGGAGCAGTTCCGCCCTGCGCCGGGTGTAGGTTTCGGGGGGGATCCGGTAAAGGTCCCTGAAAAAATCCAGGTGTTCGGCCACGGAAAGGTCGGCATAGAGGCTCTGCATCTGGGACATGTAGGCCATGCTCGGCCGCAGTTCCTCCAGCCCCAGTTCCTTCCGCCCGTCGTAGTACAGGATCCGTCCTTCATCGGCCCGCAGCAAGCCGATCACATGCCGCAGCAGGGTGGTCTTTCCGGACCCTTCCGGCCCGATCAGGCCGTGCAGCGTGCGAGGGGTGAAATCCAGGCTCACGCCGTCCAAGGACTGGTTGCGCCCCAGCTTCTTCCTGAGATTTTCGATTCGAATCCCGATTCCACCCATGCCTTTTCCCCTCAGGGCTGCCGCGTCTCCGGCAGCCGCGCCTCGATGGTCATGCCCGGCTTGAGAATTTCGTCCGGGTTGTCAAAATGAACCTTGATGCCATACACCAGCCTGGTCCTTTCGCTCTGGGTCTGCACGTTCTTGGGCGTGAATTCCGCCTCTTCCCGGATGTGTTCGACATAGCCCTGGAAGCGGCTGCCCGGCGTTTCCGGCAGGAAACCGTCGACCTTTTCCCCGGGCGAAACCCGCGCCAGCATGGGCTGGGGGATGTAGAGGATGGCGTACACCGACTTCAGGTTGGCCAAGGTCAGCAGGTTCATGCCGGGCGCCACCCATTCCCCCGGTTCGCGGTAGGTTTCCAGCACCGTGCCGTCCATCGGCGAGGTCACGTCGCACCAGGAAAGGCGGAGTGCCGCGTCCTGGTGGGCGAAATTCGCGCGGTCGTAGCTGGACTTTGGCATGGAACCGGCCTTGTACAGCCGGAGGGCGCGCTGGTAGTCCGTGTCGCTCTGGTCGGCCTGGATGCGGATGTCGTCGCAGGAAAGCTCCACCAGGGTCTGGCCCTTCTTCACCGTGTCGCCCCCCTTCACCTCGTAGGAGGCGATCACCGAACTGACCTGCGGGGAAATGTCAACCTCGTCGGCCTCGATGGTGCCGGCGTAGTCGAAAGGCCGGCTCGACTCGTAGCGCCAGTAAATATATCCCCCTCCGGCGGCCAGGAGGAGAAGGAGGATAAGGGGAAGTCTTTTTTTCATGCATCACCTCGGATAGTGTCCGGGAGTCCGGAAGTCCAGAGCCCAGGGTCGGTCGGAAAATCCACGATCAATGTTTGGCCAGGCTGTCCAGAATGGCCAGCTCAATGAGCACCTGCACCTGGGTCTGGTCGGCCTGGATCTTCGCGGCCAGGGCACGCGTGCTGGCGGCCTGCACGTCCAGGAAGGTCGATTCCCCGTTCTGGTAGGAGCCGTACACCAGGCCCTCCAGGGCCGCGGTCTGGCTCACCGAGGTGGACTCCAGGCTCTCCTGGTCCTTCAGGCTGGCCAGGTCGTTCAGGGCCTTGTCCCAGTCCCGCTTCAGGTCGGAGCGGGCCTGGGCCTCCTGCTGGGCGTCGGCCCGGGAAAGCTTCTCCTGCTGGGCGACCTGGTGCGCCACCTGGCCGAAGGAGAACAGCGGCAGGCTGACCTGGGCGGCGAAGGTGTTCTGGTTGACGTTCTCCAGGATGGGGCCGTCGGGATACTGCAGGTCGGACTGGGCCGAGACCTGGGCCCTGGGCCAGTGCCCGGCCCCCATGCTGTCGGCCTGGTACTGGGCCGCCTGGGCGAGTTCGTGCAGGGCCAGGGCCCTGGGATTGTCCTCGTCCAAGCCGGCGCTTTCCGCCCCGGCCAGCCTGGCCTGGGAGGTCCGGGGGTCGTCCAGGCGCAGAAGCAGGGTGGGCGCGGAGATCCCCTTGGGCAGCTTGTCCGCGTCCAAGAGGCCGGCGGGAAGGCTGGGGTCCAGCCCGCCCCCCAGCCCGGTCAGGGAGAACAGGTCGCGCATGGCGTCGGCCAGGCGGCTGCGGGCCTGGCGCAGCGCCAGGCGCTTCTGCACCACGTCGTTCTGGGCCGACAGGGAGTCGATGCGGCTGCTCGATCCGGCTGCCAGGCGCTCGGCGATGTCCCGTTCCTGGCTTTGCGACAGCAGCAGGTCCTCCGCCAGGTCGCGCACCTGGGCAAGGTCGAGCTGGGTCTGGAAGTAGTCCATGCGGGCTTCCAGGAGCAGGGCCCGCTGCTGCGAGCGGACCTGGTCCCACTGGGCCTCCTCGGCCGCCCGGCTGGCCTTCCATTGGTGGAAGGCGGCGCCGCCGTCCCACAGGTTCCAGGTGAGCTTGGGGCCCACCACGTAGTTGGTGTGGTCGCCGAAGGGAAAGCTGGGGCCGCGCGGCACCAGCTGGATGTCGGGCACCTCGGTGTTGTAGGTCCAGCCTCCGTCCACGCTCAGGCGGGGCAGCATGCCCGTCATGGCCACCCAGGACTGGTCCCCGGCGGCCCCGGCCTGCAGCCGGGCCGCCTTCAGGGAGGGCGAGTGGTCCAGCGCCGCCCGCTCCACCTGGCCCAGGCCCAGGGCCAGCACCGGCGCCTGATCCCCCAGGGCCGGAAGGGCGCCCGCCAGCAGGGCGGCCAGCGCCGGCGCGAATACCAAGCTTGAAATCCTCACGGACCCTCCTCCAGTTCGGCCGGGCGACCGGCCACCATGACCTACGCGGCGGCCCTCCCCGGGGTTTCCCGCCCGAAAGATCCGCCGCCCCCTCCCTTTTGTCTGCCCGAAAGCGCTAAGGGGCCAGCCCCTTCAGCGCGATGGCCACGCGCTGGGCGATGGCCTTGTCCGAGAGCATGGTCTTTTCCAGCCGGCGCAGGGGCCAGCCGAAAGGCCCCTTGGGAAAGGCCTTCTGCGCCACGGCCATGGCCAGGTGGGGGATGGCCACCCCGCCTGCCAGGAAGCTCATGGCCACGGGAAGGGGCACCCGCTGCAGCCTTCCCTCTTTCTGGCAGCGCCGCACCAGCTTCACCAGGACCACGGCGTGGGGGGGGATGCTCTTCTTAAGGAAGTCCAGCACCCGCGCGTTTCCCGAGACCACCTCCCGCACCATGGCGCAGGCCAGCTGGCGGTTGTCCCGGCTGAAACGGCCCAGGCTCACCAGGCCCCGGCGCAGGCTCTCCAGCGAATCCTCCCCCTGGCTGACCTCCAGCTGGAAGTCCCGGAAAAAATCGTCGTAGAGGGCCTGCCGCACGCGGCGGTAGAAGTCCTCCTTGCCCTTGAAGTGGTACTGGAACATGCCCAGGTTCACGCCCGCGCGCCTGGCCACGGCCCGCAGGTTGAATCCCGCCATGCCCTGCTCCACCAGGAGCTGCTTGCCCGCCTCGATCAGCAGCGCGTCCGTTCCCCGCGAAGGCCTTGTCATGGCTCCTCCTTAACTAGACAGGAAGTATAATTACACCGCATGTCTAGTTAAGTCAAGGAGATTCCCCGGGGGGACGGAAAGAAAAAAAGGGGGTTGGATGGGGTCAGGCCGCCGCCAGCTTCTGGCGACGCAGGTAGGCCCAGAGGACGTTGGCGTCCTCCTGGCTGATGGAAAGCAGGCGCAGGCCGGCGCGGTAGGGCAGGCTTGCCTTGTGCTCCCTTTCGGCCCACACCACGGTGGCGAGGGCGTGCAGGCGCGCGCCCAGGTCCTGCAGGTCCAGGGCCAGGGCCAGGGTCATTCCCTTGCGGAAGGGGAAGGTGCTGAGCAGCATCATCCCGGAACTGGAGATGTTTTCGGTGATGGCTTCCCGGGCCGGGGGCTGCGACACGGGCCAGATCCGCTGCCCATGCTCCTGGAAAAAGTCCTGGATGACTTCCCCGCCCACCTCACGGACCGCCACGGCCAGATTTTCACCCACGCGTTCTTCCCTGCGCTGCTCAGTGGGAAATGCAAGGCTGGACATGATGAATTCCTAAAAGTTTGGTTCCATGAAACTCGACATCATTTATATGACCAAATAATTATAAAACTTTCTGACAAAATAATAAAACATTCTTGCCCATGTTTCAAGCAATTAAGCAAAATATTGAAACCATGTCAAGAGGCAATTTAACTTGTTTAAACGAGGGGAAGCACGGAAAGATCAGGCCCGGCTCGGGGTTGAAGCGGCCAGGCTTCGGCGGTATTGGCCTGGAGTGAGGCCTTCGCGGTCCAGGAAAAACCGCCCAAAGGCGGGGGGCGAGAGAAAGCCGGTCTCAAAGGCCACCTGCTTGGCCGACATGTCCGGCTGGCGCAGGAGGTCCTTGGCCTTGTCCAGGCGCACCCGGTCGAGCAGTTCCTGGAAACTCAATCCGGTCAGGCGGCGGCATTGGTGGGTCAGGGTGGAGACGCTCAGTCCCAGGTCCCGTGCCACCCGGCTGAGCCGGGGCCTTTCCCCCAGGTGGGAGCGCAGGTATGGCTCCAGAGCGCCCACGCCGGAAGCCGCGCCCTCCGGCTGGGCCACGGACCGCCCGGTTCCGGCGCGGGCCAGGTCCTCCAGTTCCAGCAGGATCTGGGCGAGCAGGGCCGCCAGCCGCGGACCCGAACGCCGGTCGCCGGGCACCCGGGCCCGCGCGCACAGCCGCCCCAGCAGCGCGAAGAGGTATCCCTGGGCCTCAAGCACCCGGCCGGCCGCGCGCTTGAGGCCCGGCAGGCCGCGCGTCAG
>JAJYGY010000024.1 GCA_021790555.1 bacterium | reverse complement strand
GAGGCCTTCCTCGTGGCCGGGCCGGGAGGCATGCTGGACCAGGAGGCCGAGGCCGCCCTGGGAAGCCGTTTCGTGCGCCTGCCATGGCTGAAGCACCCCATCTCGCCCCTGTGGGACCTGCTGGCCACGCTGCGGCTGGCCTGGTTTTTTGCCCGGCGCCGCGTGGACGTGGTCCACACCCATTCCAGCAAGGCAGGCCTGGTGGGCCGGGCCGCGGCCTGGATGGCCGGCGTGCCCCTGGTGGCGCACACGGTGCACGGGTGGTCCTTCCACGACGCCATGGGCCGCCGCGCCCGCGCCGCCTACGCGGCCCTGGAGCGCCTCCTGGCGGGCGTCACCGACCTGCTGGTGTGCGTGGCCGCCTCGGTGCGCGACAAGGGCCTGCTGAACCGCATCGGCCGGCCGGAGCAGTACCGCGTGGTGCGGGCGGCCGTGGACCTTCCGGCCTGGCGGGGCGCGGCCCGCCACCGCGCTTCGGCCCGCCGCGAGCTGGGGTTGAAGCCCGGCGAGGCCCTGGTGGGATGCGTGGCCAACTGCAAGCCGCAGAAGAACCCCCTGGATTTCGTGCGGGTGGCGCGGCGGGTGCTGGAATCCCACCCCAGGACCCGCTTCGTGTACCTGGGCGACGGGCCCCTCCGTCCGGAGGCCGAGGCCCTGGCGCGGTCCTGGGGGCTCTCGGACCGGGTGCGCTTCCTGGGATGGCGCGGCGACGCGGCCCGGCTGGCCTCGGCCTTCGACCTCTTCCTGCTGACCTCGCGCTGGGAGGGCCTGCCCTGCGTCCTGCCCCAGGCCTTCTGCCTGGGCCTGCCCGTGGTGGCCACGGACGTGGACGGGGCCCCGGAACTGGTGCGCGAGGGCCGCAGCGGCTACCTCTGCCAGAGCGGCGACGTGGAGGCCCTGGCCGGGCGGGTGGGCCTGCTGCTGGCCGAGCCGGCCCGGCGCCGCGCCATGGGCCGCGCCGGCCGCGCCTCGCTGGGGCCGGAATGGGGCTTCGGCGACATGGTGCGGCGCTGCGAAGGGCTTTATCAGGCCGCCCGGAAGGCGTAAGATGCCTTTTTGGCCAGGGCTGGGGAGGCGCGGATGAAACGATACCGGGTGACCGGCCGGGGGAAGTTCCGGCTGAAGCACTGGGACCCTTCGGACACCGGCGGCTTCGAGGGGCACAAGGGCAGGGGCCGGGCCCAGGAGCGCACCCACCGGATGCTGCTCGAGATGGAGTCCCTGCAGGACCGCCTCTACGCCTCGCGCGCCTTCGCCCTGCTGCTGGTGCTGCAGGGCATGGACACCGCCGGCAAGGACGGCACCATCAAGCACGTGCTTTCCGGGGTCAACCCGGCGGGCTGCAGGGTGCACTCCTTCAAGGTCCCCACCCCGGAGGAGGCCGCCCACGACTTCCTCTGGAGGATCCACCGGCGGGTGCCGGAGCGCGGCTTCATCGGCATCTTCAACCGGTCCCACTACGAGGACGTGCTGGTGACGCGGGTGCACGGCCTGATCTCCGACGAGGAGGCGGGGCGGCGGCTGGCCCAGATCCGCGACTTCGAATCCATGCTGACGGACAACGGGGTGCGCCTGGTGAAGGTGTTCCTGAACGTCTCCAAGGCCGAGCAGCGCCGCCGCCTGCGGGACCGGGTTCAGGTCCCGGAAAAGCGCTGGAAGCTGAGCCCCGCCGACATCAAGGAGCGGGCCCTTTGGAAGGACTACCAGAAGGCCTACCAGGAGGCCATCGCCGCCACGGCCACCAGGCGCGCGCCCTGGCACGTGGTGCCGGCCGACCACCACTGGTACCGCGACTACGTCGTCTCCAGGATCCTGGTCGGGGAGCTGGAATCCATGGGCCTGGAATATCCGGCCCCGGACAAGGAACTGGACTTCGCCAAGATCGTCATTCCCTAGACCGCGTCCCTTCAAAGGTTCTTCCATGACCCCACGCGCCCCGCTTTCCGGCCTGAACGGCAAGACCTACGACCTCCTGGTGGTGGGGGGCGGCATCAACGGGGCGGGCATCGCCCGCGAAGCCGCGCTTTCGGGGCTTTCCGTGCTGCTGGTGGAAAAGCGCGACTGGGCCTGGGGAACCTCCAGCCGCAGCACCAAGCTGGTGCACGGGGGCCTGCGCTACCTGGAGAACTTCCAGATGGGGCTGGTGTTCGAATCCAGCCGCGAGCGCCGCCTGCTGGCGGGCCGGCTGGCGCCCCACCTGGTGCGGCCCCTGCGCATCCTGCTGCCCATCTGCCGGGGCGACGCCCGCGGCTCCTTCTGGATACGCTGCGGCCTGTGGCTCTACGACCTGCTGGCCCTCTTCGGCAACGTGCACCGGCACGAGTTCTTCTCGGCGAAGGCGGGGCTGAAGATGGAGCCGGGCCTGGACCCCCGGGGCCTGAAGGCCCTGGCGGCCACCTGGGACTGCCAGATGAACGACGCCCGCCTCACCTGGGAAAACGTCCTCGCGGCCAGGGCCTCGGGGGCCGAATGCCGCAACTACACCACCCTGGCCGGGCTCCCCTCGCGCCGGCGGGGCGGCGTGGAGGCGGTGCTGGAGGACGGGGAGACCGGCGACACCGCCGTGGTGAAGGCGCGCCTGCTCGTCAACGCCACGGGCCCCTGGGTGGACCGGGTGCTGAAGGACATGGGCTGGGCCGATTCGCGCAAGGTGCGGCCCAGCAAGGGCATCCACATCCTGGTGCCGGGCCTGACGAAGGGGAACGGCCTGCTGGTGTCGGCCAAGAAGGACAACCGGGTCTTCTTCATCCTGCCCTTCGCCCTGGGGAACGCCCCGGTCAGCCTGATCGGCACCACGGACACGGATTTCGAGGGCGACCTGGACGCCCTGAAGGCCGGGGACGACGAGATCCAGTACCTTCTGGACGAGGCCAACCGGCTCTTCCCCGGCGCCGCCCTGGAGCGGTCCAGCGTGCTGGCGAGCTTCGCCGGGGTGCGGCCCCTGGCCGGCGCGGCCCCGCCGGGCAAGGGTTCGCCCGTCTCGGCCAGGCGCGAGGCCATGCTGCACCTGGAGGAGGGGGTCCTCTCGGTGACGGGAGGCAAGTTCACCACCTACCGCAGCCTGGGCCGCAAGGTGGTGCGCCGGGCCTGCCGCGCCGCGGGCCTGAAGGCCGGCCCCAGCCTGAGCGCCCGCCTGCCCCTGCCCGGCGCCCCGGAAGGAGAGCTGTGGGCCAATTTCGAGAAGCGCCAGGTGATGGCCCTGGCCGGCCGCTGGGGCCTGAAGCCGGAGCAGGCCCGCTGGGTGCTGGGCCTCTACGGCAGGATGGCCGGCCGCGTGCTTCGCCTGGCCGAGGAGAACCACGAATGGCTGCGCCCCCTGGACCCGGCGCGTCCGGACCTTCAGGCCGAGGTGGTGTGGGCGGTGCGCCACGAGGACGCCCGGCGCCTGGACGACTTCTTCCTGCGGCGAAGCTTCCTGGGACTCGGGCTGAAGCCGGACTCCCCGGCCCCGGCCAGGGCCGCCGAACTGATGGGGCGGGAACTGGGATGGGACGCCGCGCGCGGCAGGCAGGAAGTGGCCCGCCTGAAGGGGATTTTGGAGGGGGAATACGGGTCCTGAAGGCGCGGGACGCGGCTCTCGGCGGGGAGGTTTCATGGTGGAAAAGCGGATATTGATGGCGGCGGCCCTGGCCGGGCTGTCCCTGGCTCCTTTCGCGGCCGGGGCCGCGGGCGCGGGCTTCAACCTTCCCGTGACGCAAAGCAGGCTGGCCAACGGCATGACGGTGCTGGTGCTCCCCAGGCCGGGCGTGCCGGTGGTGTCCTTCGCCTACATCGAGCCCGTGGGCGCCCAGGACGCCCCCAAGGGAAAGACCGGCCTGCCCCACATGCTGGAACACATGATGTTCAAGGGCACCCGGACCATCGGCACCCGCGACTGGGCCAGGGAAAGGCCCATCCTTGAAGCCCAGGACAAGGTGGCCGCCGCCATCGACGCCGAGGAGGACAAGGCCCGGCCCGACGAGGCCAGGCTGAAGGGCCTGCGCGCGCGCCTGAAGGAGCTGGAAGCCGCCGACGAGAAGCTGGTGGTGAAGGACGAGCTTTCCAACCTGTACCGCCTGCGGGGGGGCGCCAACCTCGACGCCTGGACCAGCCAGGACGCCACCGCCTACACCGTCACGCTTCCGGCCAACCAGGTGGGCTTCTACGCCCGCGTCGAGGAGGACCGCCTCAGCCACCCCGTCTTCCGCGAGTTCTACACCGAGCGCGACGTGGTGGCCCAGGAGAGGCGCTGGCGCAACGAATCCACCCCCGAGGGCCGGCTCTTCGAGGCCCTGCAGTCCACGGCCTACCAGGCCGCGCCCTACAAGGACCCGGCCATCGGCTGGATGGGGGACATCCGCCGCCTGCTGAGGCCCGACGCGGTGCGCTTCTACCGCCAGTGCTACCGCCCCGACCGGGGCGTGCTGGCCGTGGTGGGAGGGGTGGACCCCGGGAAGGTGCTGGCCCTTTTTGAAAAGACCCTGGGCAGGGTCCCCAACCCCAAAATCGCGCCCCTGAAACAGGACTGGACCCGCGAACCTCCCCAGGACGGGGAGAAACAGGTGCGGGTGCTCTTCGACGCCGACCCCATCACCGCCATGGCCTGGCACAAGCCGAACTTTCCCGACCCCCGGGCCGTGGCCCTGGAGGTGCTTTCCGACATCCTCACCAACGGGGACACCTCGCGGCTGGTGAAGGAGCTGGTCTTCGGCAGGCGCTTGGTCACCTCCATCTCGTCCTTCGACGGCTGGCCCGGGGAGCGCGACCCGGACCTTTTCGTCCTTCAGTTCGATCCCGCCTCGGGCCACGATTCCGCCGAGGTGGTGCGGGCCGTCCAGGCGGAGATCGCCGGCATCCAGAAACACGGGGTGACCCCGGCCGAGCTAAAGCGCGCGCGCCGGGCCGAAGAGGCCTCCTTCCTGTGGGGCAAGACCTCCACCCTGGGCATGGCCGAGTCCCTGGCCTTCGACCAGGCCGTGCACGGGGACTGGCGCTGGATGCCGCGCTTCCTGGACATGGTGCGGGAGGTGACCTCCCGGGACATCCAGGAGGCGGCCGGCCGCTACCTGGTGGACCGCAACCTCACCATCGCCACTCTGCAAAGGGGGAAGCATGAATAAGTCGCCACGGCCGCTTCCCCTGCTGGCCGCCGCGCTGGCGCTGGCCTCCGCCGCCCTGGCCGGGGCGCCCAGGTTCCCGCAGCACCCGCCCCTGAAAATGACCGTGCCCTCCTTCCAGGTCAGTGGCCTGCCCTGCGGCCTGAAGGTGGTCTTCCTGAGGGACGACGCCATGCCCCTGGTCTCCGGGCGGCTGCTGATGGCGGGGGGCGCGGTCCTGGACCCGCCCGGAAAGGAGGGCCTGGCCGCGCTGGCCTGCTCGGCCATGCGCGAGGGCGGCTCGGGCGGCCTTTCGCCCCAGGAGTTCGACGCGGCCGTGGAAAACCGCGCCGCCTCCATTTCGGTGGGGCCCGAAACCGAGGACTTCAGCGCCTCGTTCCACTGCCTGTCCGGGGACCTGAAGGAGGTCCTGAAGCTGTTTTCGGGCATGCTGCTCGACCCCGCCTTCGACCCCGCCCGGCTTCAAACCGCCCGGCAGGACCTGGCCGAATCCCTCGGCCACGTGGAGGACACGCCGGATTCCATCACCCGGGTGCTTTTCACCAAGGCCCTCTTCGGCCCCGGCGACTAAGATCGGAA
>JAJYGY010000154.1 GCA_021790555.1 bacterium | reverse complement strand
CGCGACCGGATGGAGAAGTACCGCCAGTCGATGAAGGAGGTCCTCACCCCCCTGCAGCAGGCCAAGTTCATCCTGTGGAGGGACCGCGGCTGGAATCCCGGCGGGCACCCGGCTCCGCGGATGGGCAGGCGTCCGGGCGGGCCCCGCGTGGGCGGAGGCGGCCCCAAGGCCGAATAGGATTTCCGGGAGCGTCGAAAGCCGCGTTTCCAGGGCGAAAGCCCGGGGAAACGCGGCTTTTCTATTGCCGCCCGGCCAAGGGAGGTTCCATGTCGACGCTGCACTGGCACCCGTTCCTGGGAGAATGGGTGATCGTTTCGGGAAACCGGCAGGCCAGGCCGAACCTGCCCAAGGACCACTGCCCCTTCTGCCCGGGGTCGCCCAAGGTTCCGGCCTCGTACGAGGCCATTTCCGTGGCCAACGACTTTCCCTCCCTGAGCCTGGATTCGCCGGGCACCGGTCCGGACTCCGGGATGTTCCTTTCGGCCCCGGCCAGGGGGGTCTGCGAGGTGGTGCTGTACTCCTCGGTCCACGAGCAGACCTTCTCCACCCTGGGGGCGGACCAGGTGGACAAGGTGATCGGCCTGTGGACCGAGCGCTACCGCGCCCTGGGGGCGATGAAGGAGATCCGCGCCGTCTTCATCTTCGAGAACAAGGGGCAGGTGGTGGGGGCCACCATCCCCCATCCCCACGGCCAGATCTACGCCTTCGGTTTCCTGCCGCCCAGGATGGAAAGGGAGCTGAAGTCCCAGGAGGAATACCTGCGCGAAAAAGGCTCCTGCCTGGGCTGCGCCCTGGCCCGGGAGGAGGCCGCCCGCCCCGAAAGGGTGGTGGCGCTGAACCAGGGATGGGTGGCCTCGGTGCCCTGGCACGCCCGCTACCCCTACGAGGTCCAGATCCTGCCCCGCCGGCACCTGGGCAGCCTGGCGGAAATGCGGGGCGACGAGCGGGACGAACTCAACGCCGTGCTGCGCGAGGTGACCCGCCGGTACGACGGGCTTTTCGGCTTCCCCCTGCCGTACATGATGCTGCAGCACGCCAGGCCCACGGACGGCGGGGAATACCCCTACCACCATTTCCGGATCTCCTTCCTGCCGCTTCACAGGGCCGCGGACAAGCTGAAATACATCGCGGGTTGCGAAACCGGGGCCGGAACCTACATCACGGACATGGACCCGGAATGGGCGGCCGGCAAATTGAAGGAAGTCAGGCTCTAGAAGGGCTGTTTGTGCGGAAAGTCAGGTTTTGAACAAGGAAAGAACAGTGGGTTTTATTCTATTATAGTTTCAATATATAGTACATATATAATTTTTTATTTACATTTCTTTTTTATAAACATATTTATGATAAATTGTTGATAACATTAAAAATCATTTAAATACAATTGTTTTATACCTTTTTTTTACAAAAACAGGCTGCATTCCTGGATTTTTTACTTTGTAAAAAATGTGGAAAGAAAATATAATGATCACAATCTTTCGACAAAATCCAACTGAATTGATTCGGAATGCCGGCCATTATTGAAAACCTGAAAATCATTGAAGATCGAATCTCCGCAGCCTGCCGTAAAGCCGGCCGCTCCCGGGAAGAGATCCGGATCGTGGCGGTGACCAAAACCCAAAACGAAGACAGAATCCGCGAGGCGGCCGAGGCCGGACTGCGCCTTTTCGCGGAAAGCAGGGTCCAGGAGGCCCAGCGCAAGCTGCCGGCGCTGAAAAGCCTGGGGGAATGGCATTTTATCGGCCACCTGCAGACCAACAAGGCCAAAAACGCGGTTGATATGTTCGATTCCATCGAATCCGTGGACAGCCTGCGCCTGGCCCGGGAAATTTCCCGGCTGGCCGCCGGAATGGACCGCCGGATCGACGTCTGGGCCGAGGTCAACGTGTCGGGCGAGGGAAGCAAGCAGGGCTTCCCCCTGGACAGCGCCCGCGACGAGATCGGGAGGATGCTGGACCTGCCCGGCCTGAAGCTTTCGGGCCTGATGACCATGGCCCCCAGGTCGGATTCCGAGGAGGAGGCCCGGCCGGTCTTTTCCGGGCTGAGGAGGCTGGCCCGGTCGCTGGAGGGCCGCGCCGGGGCCCTGGGGCTTTCCATGGGCATGAGCGACGACTACCGGGTGGCCGTGGAAGAGGGCGCCACCCACGTCCGGATTGGGTCGGCGCTGTTCCGCTGAGGCGCCGGGGGAGGTGGGGAGTGGGGATCGATTCGATCGCGTTCCTGGGCGCGGGAAACATGGCCGAGGCCTTCTGCCGCGGCCTGATCCAGGGAAGGGTGGTGGACAGGGAGAGGATCTTCCTTTCCGACCTGAGGCCCGCCGGCCAGATCGCCTGGGCGGCCGAGGCCGGGCTGAAGGTCGCGGCCTCCAACCTGGAGGCCGTGGACAGGGCCTCGGTGGTGGTGCTTTCGGTCAAGCCCAAGGACGTCGACGGAGTGCTGGACGGGCTGGCCGCGGCCTCGCCGGAAGAGTCGCTGGAATCCAAGACCTTCCTTTCCATCGCGGCCGGCGTGCCCCTGGCCAGGCTGGAAGCCGGGCTGAAGGGGCGCCGGGTGCCGGTGGTCCGCGTGATGCCCAACACCCCGGCCCTGGTGGGCCGGGGCGCCAGCGCCTTCTGCCTGGGAACCCACGCCGGCGGGGAACAGGCCGGGGCCGCCCGCGCGGTGCTTCAGGCCGTGGGCATCGCCTTCGAGGTGAAGGAGGCCCAGATGGACGCGGTGACCGCGCTTTCCGGGTCCGGGCCGGCCTACGTCTTCCTCTTCATGGAGGCCCTGCAGGCCGCGGGCGAAAAACTGGGCCTGGAGGCCGAGACCTGCTTCCAGCTGGCCGCCCAGACCCTAGCCGGCGCGTCGGAAATGATCCAGAGGCGGACCGACAGCCCGGCGCGCCTGCGCGAGAAGGTGACCTCTCCCGGCGGAACCACGGCCGCGGCCCTGAAGGCCTTCGAGGAGGGCGGCTTCAAGCCCCTGGTGGAGAAGGCCCTGCGGGCGGCCCGGGACCGCGGGGTGGAACTGGGAAAAAGTTAGCTTTTTTCGGCGGCCCCGGCGGCCGCGTTGAAACCAAAGGCCCCATGGCTTCGTTTAAACTGAAGGTCCTGGCGCAACCCGGCGCCTCGCGCACCGGGGTGGCGGGCTGGCAGGCGGACGAACTGAAGGTCCGCGTGGCGGCGCCGCCGGAGGGGGGGCGTGCCAACCGGGCCCTGCTGGAATACCTGGCGGGGCAATGGGGCCTGCGCCCCTCCCGGATCCGCCTGCTGGCCGGGCAGGGTTCCCGGCACAAGCTGCTGGAGGCGCCCCTGGAGCCGGAGGCCTTCCAGCGCTGGGTGGGAAGGGCCCTGGAACATTCATCCGAAAAAAAGGAGACGGCATGACTGAATTGAAAGCCGAGGTGGAGGAGGCGCTGGCCGCCGTCCGCGGGATCACCAAGCTGCAACCCCAGGTGGCCATCATCCTGGGAACCGGGCTGGGGGCGCTGGCCGGGGAGATCCAGGCCGAGGCCGTCGTCCCCTACGGGAGGATCCCGCACATGCCCCTCTCCACGGTGGAGACGCACCAGGGCGAGATGGTCTTCGGGACCCTGGGGGGCAAGAAGGTGGTGGCCATGAAGGGCCGTTTCCACCTCTACGAGGGCTACTCGGCGCGGCAGGTGGCGTTTCCGGTGCGCGTGATGCGGGCGCTGGGGGCGGAATTCCTGATGATCTCCAACGCCTGCGGGGGCATGAACCGGCAGTACCGGCCGGGGGACCTGATGATCATCGAGGACCACATCAACCTCCAGGGAGCCAACCCGCTCGTCGGGCCCAACGACGACAGCCGGGGCCCGCGCTGGCCGGACATGAGCCGGCCCTACGACCCTGAACTCATCGCCCTGGCCGAGCAGGCGGCCTTCGACCTGCGGGTGCGCGTCCAAAAAGGGGTCTATGTGGCCGTCACCGGGCCCAACCTGGAGACCCGGGCGGAATACCGCATGCTGTCGCAGTTCGCCGACGTGGTGGGCATGTCCACGGTGCCGGAGGTGATCGCGGCCGTGCACGCCTCCATGCGCGTGCTGGGCATCTCCGTGGTGACGGACGAGTGCGTGGCCGACCGGTTGAAGCCCGCCGACGTGCGCGAGATCATCCGCGTGGCCGGCGAGGCCGAGCCCAAGCTGACGAAACTGATGGCGGAGGTGATCCGCAGGATTTAAGGCGGTGGGAAGGGGAGGGGTCACGGAGGCGGCCGCCGGGAGGCGAACCGCCCCTTACCGGGAGGTTGAGGCATGTTGAAGACCATTGAGTGGGCGAAGGGGGGGGTCCGGGTCCTGGACCAGACCCAGCTGCCGTTCAAAGTGAGCTACGTCACCTGCAAGGACTACAAGCAGACGGCCGAGGCCATCCGCAAGATGAAGATCCGCGGGGCCCCGGCCATCGGCGTGGCGGCGGCCTTCGGCATGGCCCAGGCGGCCTCCAAGTCCAAGGCGGGCAAGTACGAGCAGCTTTCCAAGGAGGTGGACAAGGCCGCCGCCCTGCTGCGCTCCACCCGCCCCACGGCCGTCAACCTGGCCTGGGGGCTGCAGCGCATGCGCCGGGCCCTGGAAAGCTACCGCGACCGGCGCATCCCCAAGCTGAAGGAACTGATGGTGGAGGAGGCCCTCAGGATCCAGAAGGAGGACATCCAGGTCAACGAGTCCATCGGGAGCCTCGGCGCCGAGCTCCTGCGCGACGGGGACAGGGTGCTGACCCACTGCAACACCGGGGCCCTGGCCACGGCCGGGCACGGCACGGCCCTGGGCGTGGTGAAGTCCGCGGTGAAGTCGGGCAAGAAGCTGAAGGTATGGGTGGACGAGACCCGGCCCTACCTGCAGGGCGCGCGGCTGACCACCGTGGAGCTGAAGGAGGCCAGGATCCCGCACACCCTCATCACCGACAGCACGGCCGCCGCGCTGATGGCGCGCAGGGAGGTGGACGTGGTGGTGGTGGGGGCCGACCGCATCACGGCCCTGGGGGACGTGGCCAACAAGATAGGCACCTACGGGCTGGCCGTGCTGGCCTTCGAGCACCGCATCCCCTTCTACGTGGCCGCCCCGGTCTCCACCATCGACCTGCAGCTGGAGAAGGGCGAGGACATCCCCATCGAGGAGCGTCCGGCCGACGAGGTCCTCAACATCCAGGGGCGGCCCATCGCGCCCAAGGGGACCAAGGCGCTGCACTGGGCCTTCGACGTGACGCCGCACCGCTTCATCAGCGCCATCGTCACCGAGCTGGGCGTGGTGCGGGCCCCCTACCGCGAGGGCTTGAGGGACCTGGCCGAAAAGAGGTCGAATTCTTTCCTGTGAAGTCGGCGTGGAAAAAGCCCCCGGGCTTCCGGGGGCTTTTTCATTGGACGAGGTGGTGCGTGAGGTTTTCAGGACTTCTTTTGGACATGGACGGGGTGCTGGTGGACAGCATGCCCCTGCACTTCAGCTCCTGGCAGTCCCTGGTGGCCCGGCACCGGGTGGCCATCGGCAGGCGCGAGCTGCGCGAGCTCATCGACGCCCGGCGCAACGTGGAGATCATCCCCATCCTCTTCGGCCGCTCCCTGCATTCCAAGGACGTGCAGGCCCTGGTGCGCGAAAAGGAGGGGGGCTACCAGCGCCTGGCCGCCCAGGGCATGCCCGAAGTGCCCGGGGCCCGCGATTTCCTGGAGAGGGCCAGCCGGGCAGGGGTTCCCC
>JAJYGY010000190.1 GCA_021790555.1 bacterium | reverse complement strand
AGGGCCGGCGGAGCGCGGCAACCCCGCCGAACTGGCCCGCATGAGCCGCCTGGCGGTGATGGGGCCGCTGAAATGGGGCGAAAAGACCCTGGAAAAGGCCCCCTTTTTGGGGCCCGGATCCCCAACTGGGCGTTGACAAAACCGGCCTGCTGGTTCAAAATCCACCCATGACCACAGATTGCCTCGATCGCGCGGAGACATCTGTGGTTTTTTATTTAAGTGGCCCGCGACAGGGGCCGGGAACGTCCGCTCAAAAAAAGGCCTAAGGGTAGGCCTTTTTGATTTTTAGGCGTTTCGGAGTCTCCCGCTTCGGCGGGGTTTCGCGAAGGAGATGGCGCTCATGGGTGATATTTACCTCACCAAGGAAGGCCACGAAAAGCTGTCCCAGGAATTGGACCACCTGAAGCAGTTCAAAAGGCCTGAGATCATCCGCGCCATCCAGGAGGCCCGCGCCCACGGGGACCTTTCGGAAAACGCCGAGTACGACGCGGCCAAGGAGGCCCAGGCCTTCAACGAGAAGCGCATCGCCGAGCTGGAGGACAAGCTCATGCGCGCCCGCATCATCGACGAGAGCGCCGTCCCCCAGGACAAGGTCTGCATCGGAAAGAAGGTCGAGATCAAGAACCTCAAGAGCGGCCAGGTGGTGAAGTACCACCTGGTGGCCGTGGAGGAGGCCGATTTCGCGGCGGGGAAGCTGGCCATCAGCGCCCCCATCGGCAAGGCCCTCATCGGCAGGACGGTGGGGGACGAGGTCGAGGTGAAGACCCCGGCCGGGCCGGTGAAGTACAAGCTGCTCGCCATGTCCATGTAGCCGGGCGCGGCGCCCCGCGCGGGGGCGGCCGCGCGGCCCAAGGGGTGCCACCGCCGTGAACAACAACCCTCTCCATGCCGTGCTTCTCCCGGAAGGCTGGCACTCGGCCCTGCGCCGGGGGGAGCTGGTGGCCGCCGAAATGGCCCTGCCCCTGGAGGGGCTTTCCCCCCAGGCCCTGGCGCGGGCCTTCCAGAAGCACAGCCTCAAGAAGGACTTCTTCTTCCTGCTGGAATCGCAGGGGGGGGACGCGGACAAGCGGTTTTCGCTGCTGGGCGGCGAGCCGCTTTTTTTGTTCCTGGCCAGGGGAAACCGTGTCGCCTGGGGGGACGAGGGCGGCATGGGAGACCTGCCCGGGGGGCCCGCCGCCGGGATGCGGGCGCTGGCCACGGCCCTGCGGTCCATCGGCCTGAGGGAGGAGCGTGAGGGCCTGTGCCCCCTGCTGGGCTGGCTTTCCTACGAGGCCGGGGCCTATTTCGCCCCGCTGCCGCCCCCGCCTTCCCCGGGGGGCGTCCCGGCGGTTCCCCTGGCGCCGCCGCAAAGCGAGCCGGTGGGGGCTCCGGACCTCCTGTTCGCCCTTCCCGGGGAATGGGCCTGGATCGACCCGGGCCTCAACCAGCTGCGCCTGCGCCTGCTTCTGGCCGACCGCAACTTCACCCGCCGCCTGCGCCAGGGCCTCCCCATCCCCACCGGCATGGACGAGGAATTCACCCTGGTCCGGGCCGAACGCATGGTGGAGGAATGGAGCCGCCTGTGGATGAAGCGCCTGGAGGAGGCCCGCCGGCGCGGGGCCGGCCCGCTGCCCCCGCCGCCTCCCGCCGGACCCCTGGACGACAACCGCGACGCGGCCCGGTTCCGGGCCATGGTGGAGAAGGCCAAGGGCTACCTGGCCGCCGGGGACCTGCTGCAGGTCAACCTTTCGCACCGGCTGCGGGTGGCGGCGGGGGGCGGGGGATTCGACCTTTACCGCCGCCTGTCCCGCGTCAACCCCAGCCCCTTCGGGGCCTACGCCCGCTTCCAGGGACTGGAGATCGCCTGCGGTTCGCCGGAAAGGCTCTTCCGCCAGGAGGGGGACCGGGTGGAGACCCGCCCCATCGCCGGGACGCATCCCCGGGGGAGGACCCCGGGCGAGGACGGGGAGTTGCGCCGCCGCCTGGTCCTTTCGGAAAAGGAGAAGGCGGAACACCTGATGCTGGTGGACCTGGAGCGCAACGACCTGGGCAGGGTCTGCCGGGCCGGCAGCGTGGCCGTGGAGGAGCTGATGGCCACCGAGGGCTACAGCCACGTGCACCACATCGTCAGCAGGGTGGTGGGCCGCCTGAAGGCGGGGCACGACATCTGGGACCTGCTGGCCTCGGGTTTCCCGGGCGGGACCATCACCGGGGCCCCCAAGATCCGCTGCATGCAGGTCATCCGCGAGCTGGAGGAGGAGGCCCGGGGCCTGTACACGGGTTCGCTGGGCTATTGGGACCCCTTCCACGACCTGGCCGACTTCAACATCCTCATCCGAACCGTCTTGCTGAAGGACGGCATGGCCACCTTCCAGGTGGGGGCCGGCATCGTGGCCGATTCCGACCCGGCCAGGGAATGGGAGGAGACCCTCCACAAGGCGGGGGCGATCAAGGAAAGCCTGGGGATCGGGGGGGAAGGGTGAAGGTCTACCTGGACGGAAAGCTCGTTCCCGAGGGGGAGGCCCGCGTCCCGCTGGCCGACGGCGCGCTGGGCGCCCTGCCCGCGCCCCTGGCCCTGCTGGGCTGCTGCCTGGCGGAGAACCTGCGCGTGGAGGGCGGGCGCGTGTCCGGCCTGAGGGCCCACCTGGACCGCCTGCGCGAGGGGGCCCGGGCCCTGGGCGTCACCCCGCCCGACCCGGACGGCCTGAAGCGGGCCCTGGCCCTCACCCTGGGGGCCAACCGCCTGAGGCGTGGAAGCCTGAGGCTGCGCTACCTGGCCCCGGAATGGAGGGGAGGCTTCTGCCTGCTGGTGCATCCCTTCGCCCCCCGGCCGCGCCCCCGCTCGCCCCTGGGCATGGCCACGGTTCCCACGTCCCACCACGGCCCCTTGTCCCTGGCCGGGCGCTGCAAGACCTCGGGCATGCTGCCCAACCGCCTTTCGCTGTGGGAGGCCCCGGGTTCCGGCCGGGAAGCCCTGCGCCTGGCGCCCGGCGGCCTGGCGGCCGAGGCGGCCTGGGCCAACCTGCTGGCCGAAAAAGGCGGGGTCCTGAAGACCCCGCCCCTGTCCCTGGGCGTGCTGGAAGGCACCACCCGGAAACGGCTCATCCGGCGCTGGAAGGCCAAGGGAGGCCGGGTGGAGCAGGCCCCCCTGACCCGCGAGGACCTCTGGGGCGCCGACCGGGTGTGGGTCTGCTCGGCCCTTCGCGGGGCCGTCCGGGTGGGCGAGCTGGACGGCAGGAAGATCGGCTAGGGGAGGGCCTCCTTGCCCCCACCCGGGCGCTCTGCTATAATCACGCGGTTCGAAGCGATTTTTACGGAAACTTCAAGGAGAGGCCTTGCCCCGCTACGATTTTGAAAGCATCGAAACCAGGTGGCAGCAGCACTGGGAATCCCACAAGACCTTCAAGACCCCCAACCCCGGCGACCCGGGATTCGATCCGGGCCGCCCCAAGTTCTACGTCCTGGACATGTTCCCCTACCCCAGCGGGGACGGGCTGCACGTGGGGCATCCCGAAGGCTACACGGCCACCGACGTCATGGCCCGCTACAAGCGCATGAAGGGCTTCAACGTGCTTCATCCCATGGGCTGGGACAGCTTCGGGCTGCCGGCCGAGCAGTACGCCGTCAAGACCGGCCAGCACCCGGCCCTGACCACGGAACGCAACATCGGCCGCTTCCGCGACCAGATCAAGCGCCTGGGTTTCTCCTACGACTGGGACAGGGAGATCGCCACCTCGGACCCCGCCTACTACCGCTGGACCCAGTGGATCTTCCGCCGGCTCTTCGAGAAGGGCCTGGCCTACCAGGCCGAGGCGCCGGTGTGGTGGTGCGAACAGCTGGGCACCGTGCTGGCCAACGAGGAGGTCGACGCCGAGGGCAACAGCGAGGTGGGCGGGTTCCCCTGCGTGCGGCGCAACCTGCGCCAGTGGATGCTGAAGATCACGGCCTACGCCCAGCGCCTGCTGGACGACCTGGAGGGCCTGGACTGGCCCGCCGGCATCAAGAAGATGCAGGCCGAATGGATCGGCCGTTCGGAGGGGGCCGAGGTGGAATTCCGGGTCTCGGACGGACCGGCCAAGGGGGAGCCGCTCAGGGTCTTCACCACCCGGCCGGACACGCTCTTCGGCGCCACCTACATGGTGCTGGCGCCGGAACACCCCCTGGCCCTGAAGCTGGCCACGCCGGAAAGGCTGGCCGAGGTGGAGGCCTACGTGGACCAGGCCAGCCGCAGGAGCGAGCGCGAACGCCAGGCCGACACCAAACGCAAGACCGGCGTCTTCACCGGCAGCTTCGCCGAAAACCCGGCCAACGCGGGGAAGGTCCCGGTGTGGATCGCCGACTACGTGCTGGCCGGCTACGGCACCGGGGCCATCATGGCCGTTCCGGCCCACGACGAGCGGGACTTCGACTTCGCCCTGGCCTTCGGCCTTCCCGTCCGGCAGGTGGTGGAACCGGCCCCGGGGGCCAGGCCCGCCCGGCAGGTTTCCCGGGACGGGGCCGACCTTTTCTGCTTCCCCGCGGAGGGCAGGGCCGTGAATTCCGGGCCCCTGGACGGCCTGGCCACGGAGGAGGCCAAGCCCAGGATGATCGGCCTGCTCGAGTCGGGGGGCCGGGGGAAGCGTGTGGTCCGCTACAAGCTGAGGGACTGGCTGTTCTCGCGCCAGCGCTACTGGGGCGAGCCCTTTCCCGTGTATTTCGACGGCGAAGGAAGGGCCGTGCTGGCCGGGGAGGAGGAGCTGCCCATCACCCTGCCCGACCTGGAATCCTTCAAGCCCTCGGGCGACTTCGAGCCGCCGCTGTCGCGCGCCGGGGCCTGGGTGGAGGGCCCCAAGGGCCGCCGCGAGACCAACGTGATGCCGCAGTGGGCCGGGTCCTGCTGGTATTACCTGCGCTTCCTGGACGCGCGCAACGACAGGCTGCCCTTCGGCCGGGAGGCCGAACGCTACTGGATGCCCGTGGACCTGTACGTGGGCGGCGCGGAGCACGCCGTGCTGCACCTGCTCTACGCGCGCTTCTGGCACAAGGTGCTCTTCGACCTGGGGCTGGTGGGCACCAAGGAGCCCTTCCAGAAGCTCTTCAACCAGGGCATGATCATCGGCACGGCCTACCGGTCGGGGACGGGTTCGGTGGTGCGGGCCGACCAGGTGAAATGGGAGGGCGGCAGGGCCCTCCACCCGGAGACGGGCGAGGCCCTGGAGGTCTTCAGCGCCAAGATGAGCAAGTCGCTGGGCAACGTGGTCAACCCCGACGACATCGTCAGGGAATTCGGGGCCGACAGCCTGCGCCTGTACGAGATGTTCATGGGCCCCCTGGAGGCCGGCAAGACCTGGGACACGGCCAGCATCCAGGGCGTGCACCGGTTCCTGCGCCGGGTCTGGCACCTGGTGGCGGGCGACGAGCACGCCGAGCAGGACTGCCGGCCGGAGCTGAAGGCGCCCGCCGGGCCGGGGGACCCCGCCACCGAAAAGGCCCTGCACCGCTGCCTGAAGGCCGTCAGCGGGCACCTGGAGGCCATGCGCTTCAACGTGGCCATCTCGGCCATGATGATCTTCCTCAACGAGATCGGGCCTTCCGGGCTGGCGCGGGGCCAGGCTGAAACCCTGGTGAAGATGCTGGCCCCCCTGGCTCCGCACCTGGCCGAGGAGCTGTGGGCCCGGCTGGGGCACGCCGGGAGCCTGGCCTACGAGCCCTGGCCCGCCTGGGACGAATCCCTGTGCGCCGAG
>JAJYGY010000110.1 GCA_021790555.1 bacterium | reverse complement strand
CAGTGCACGCTGAAGACCACCCCCTTGACCTTCACCCGGGAGATCAGGAAGGCGATCATCTCGCCGAACTCGCCGGGCACGGAATAGCCCACCGTGTCGGGGATGTTCAGGGTGGTGGCGCCGGCCTCGGCCACCGCGGTGTAGAGGTCCACCAGGTACTCGCGGTCGGCCCGGGCCGTGTCCTGGCCGCTGAATTCCACGTCCGCGGTCCAGGCCTTGGCCTGTTTCACCGCCTTGACGGATTTCTCCAGGTTCTGCTGGCGGCTCAGGCGCAGGATGGATTCCAGGTGCACGTCGCTGGCCGAGGTGAAGACGTGGATGCGGCCCTTGGCCGCGGGCTTGACCGCCTCGCCGGCGCGGTCGACGTCCTTCTCCACGATGCGGGCCAGGGCCGCGATGACGGGCCCCTTGACCTCCCGGGCGATGGAGCGCACGGCCTCGAAGTCGCCGGGAGACGAGATGGGGAACCCGGCCTCGATGACGTCCACGTTGAGGCGCCCCAGCTGGCGGGCCACCTCCATCTTTTCCTGGGCGTTCATGCTGGCTCCGGGGCACTGCTCCCCGTCGCGCAGGGTGGTGTCGAAAATGATGATCTTGTCGGTCATGGCATGCCTCCCGCCGGCACCGGGCCGGCCGCGTGGTCAGGGTGGATGCGAAAAGTCGTTGGAGGGACGCGGGCCCGGATCAGGCCGCGTCCTGGCCGGCGAACGCCGGCTTCAAAAGTCGGAGGCGCTTGAGGGCCGGCAGGTGGCCGGCCAGGGCGTAGAGCAGGCCCATCCCCAGCAGCAGGCGCAGGGCCGGGTCGGCCAGGGTGGCGGCCGAGAAGCCCAGGAACAGGAACAGGGCCAGGAGGATCCGGCGCCTGGCGGGGGTCCTCAGGTACCCCCAGTCCAGCAGCATCAGCAGGGCCAGGCCCAGCAACAGGCCCAGCAAGGGGGCCGGGGCCAGGGACAGGTGGGTGGCCAGCCCCAGGCCGAGGCCGAAGACGGGCAGCGGCAACCCGGCCAGTTCCCTGCCCTCGGGGCGGGCCTCGTTGTTCTTGGAAAGCCGGATGGCGCAGGCGGCCGCGGCCGCGCAGGCGGCCAGCAGTCCGGCCGGCCCCAGGAAGCGCAGGCTGCGCTCGTAGGCGAAGAGCAGGGGGGCCATGCCCAGCCCGGCCAGGGAGGCCAGGGAATCCAGCTCCCCGCCCATGGCGCTGCGGCCCTTCCAGCGCAGGGCCAGCCAGCCGGCGCCCATGTCCAGGGCCGCGGCCAGCAGCAGGGCGCGCAGGCTTCCGTCCCAGTTGCCCCGCAGCGTCTCCTCCACGCCCACGAAGCCCAGCACCAGCACTCCCAGGGTGAGCAAATTGGGAACCGCCTTCCTCATCCGGCTTCCCCCCTTATTTCTTCCAGTTCTCCGGTCTCAGCGACCGCACGGCCTTCCCGGCCTGCCACACGGATGCCGCCGGGTCAGGCCCTCCGGGCCTGGCGGCATCGCCCCGCTCCCTGAGCGGGGTCCACACTATTTCTTCCAGTTCTCCGGTCTCAGCGACCGCACGGCCTTCCCGGCCTGCCACATTTCCGAATTGCCCCACTCCGCCAGCTCCTTGTCCAGCTTCTGGCGGTAGTCCGGCGCGCTGCAGGAATCCAGCACGCGCCTCGTCTCCACGCCGTTCTGCACGTCGCGGTAGAGCAGCTCGAACAGGGGCTTGGTGGCCGCCTCGAAATGCTTGGCCCAGTCCAGGGCGCCGCGCTGGGCCGTGGTCGAGCAGTTGGAGAACATCCAGTCCATGCCGTTCTGCCCCACCAGGGGGTAGAGGCTCTGGGTGGCCTCCTCCACCGTCTCGTTGAAGGCCTCGGAGGGGGAGTGGCCCTTGGAGCGCAGCGTGTCGTACTGGGCCTTCATCACCCCGGCGATGGCGCCCATCAGCACCCCGCGTTCGCCCGTCAGGTCGGAAAGCACCTCGCGTTCGAAGGTGGTGGGGAAAAGGTAGCCGGAACCGATGGCGATGCCGCAGGCCATGCAGCGCTCCCGGGCCTTTCCGGTGGCGTCCTGGAAGACGGCGAAGCTGGCGTTGATGCCGCTGCCTGCCAGGTAGTTGGTGCGCACCGTCTTGCCCGAGCCCTTGGGGGCCACCAGGATGACGTCGACGTCGGCCGGAGGCACCACGCCGGTCTGCTCCTTGAACACGATGGAGAAGCCGTGCGAGAAGTAGAGGGCCTGGCCCTTCCTCAGGTGCTTCTTCACCGAGGGCCACTGTTCCTTCTGCCCGGCGTCGGAGAGCAGGTACTGCACGATGGTGGCCTTGTCCACGGCCTCCTCGATGGAGGGGAAAAGGTTCTTGCCCTCCACCCAGCCGTCCTTCAGGGCGTTTTCCCATCCCTTGCCGCCCTTGCGCTGGCCCACGATGACGTTCACGCCGTTGTCGCGCAGGTTCAGCGACTGGCCGTAGCCCTGCGGGCCGTAGCCCAGGATGGCGATGACCTCGTCCTTGAGCGCCTGCTTGGCCTTCTCCAGCGGGAACTCCTCCCGCGTCACCACCTCTTCCGTCACCCCGCCGAAATTGATCTTCGCCATGAAATTGCCTCCCTGTGGATGATGGGCCCGCGCCGGCCGAAACCGCGGCGCCGAGCCCCTTCGAAGTGCCCCTCAGCGGCCCGCCTTCACGGGATCGCCCTTCCGCTTCCCCTGGCCATGGCCACCGCGCCGGTGCGCATCAGCTCCACCAGGCCGTAGGGCCTCAGCAGCTCCACCAGGGCGTTGTTCTTCTCCAGGGTGCCCGTCACCTCCAGGGTCATGGCCTTGGGGGTGACGTCCACGATCTTGGCGCGGAAGATGTTGACCAGCTGGAAGACCTCGTCCCGGACCGCGGCCTCGGCCTGCACCTTCAGCATGCACAGCTCGCGCTCCACGTGGGCCTCCGAGGTCAGGTCCAGCACGCGGATGACGTCGATCAGCTTGTTGAGCTGCTTGCTGATCTGCTCCAGCACCACGTCGTCCCCGCTGACCACGATGGTCATGCGCGAGACCGAGGCGTCCTCGGTCTCGCCCACGGTCAGGCTTTCAATATTATATCCCCGGCTGGAAAAGAGTCCGGCCACGCGGGTGAGGACCCCGGGCTTGTTCTCCACCAGGACGGAAAGGGTATGCTTCATCGGACACCTCGTTGGTTGGGGCGGTTGCCAAAAGTCCGGCCGGGCCGGACGCTTCAAGATACGGCCTAACAATTGAAAAGTCCAATCCCGTCTGCGCGGCCGGGGCCGGAAAAACCCTCCGTCCGCGCGGACGGACCAGGATCAACCCTCCACGAACCCGAACTTGCCCAGCCGGGACCATTCCAGGGCCGCCCATCCTTCCTGCTCCCCGCCGGCCGCGCCGGCCGGGGCGGCGCCGCCTTCCAGCAGGCCCCTGCCGGGGTCCAGCCGGACGGCCTCGCCGTCGCGCAGGCCCTCCCAGGCCCCCGGCGCCCCGGGAAGCCGGAATCCCGCGGGCCCGGGCAGGGGCCCGTCCACCGGGCCGTCGGCCAGCACCCAGGCCTTCGATTCCGCGGCGCGCAGGGCCGCGCCCAGGACGCGGATCCGGCGGCCCCCGGTCCTCAGCACCAGGATTTCCCCCTCACCCCCGTGTTTCAGGGCGTGTCGGCAGGCGTCCTCCTCGTCCGCGAAGACCCGCGCCGTCAGGGCGGCCTGCCCGCAGTTCCGGGGGGCCTTGAGCAGCACTCCCCGGGGGGCCAGGGGCCCCTTCAGCAGGAACAGCCGGGTGGCGGGCTCCCCGCCCGGCTGGGCCAGGAAGGCGCGCGGCTCCTCCGGGTAGACGCAGTCCCCCAGCAGGTCCTTCAGGTTCTTGCGGGTCACGCCGCGGGCCGAATCCTCCTGGGCCCCGGCCTCCCACAGCAGAAGCTGCAATGCCAGCACGCCGCCTTCGGCGTGCCAGAGGCCCGCGTCCGCCTGGGGGGCCAGGTAGGCGCGCGCCTTGGGCGCCTCCAGCCAGGACCGGGAAAGGGGCGCGCCCAGCTCTCCGGCCACCTGGGCCAGCCCCCAGGCCGCCTCCACCGAGCCTCCCAGGCTCGAATCCAGGGCCAGGGCGTTGCGCAGGGCCGCCGGCGACAGCATCTGGGAAAGCCGCTGCCCCATGTGGGCCAGGGTGACCGCCTGCCAGCCGCTGGAACGGGCCAGGCCGGCGAAGGCCGCCGATCCTGCCTGGGCCGTGGAGGCCCCGGGAAGGCTGAGCCCCGCCGCCTCCACCAGGTGCTTGAAGCCGTCCGGGTTGGAGGCCGCCGCGGCGAAACCCGGCAGGCCCATCTCCCTCTCCATGCGGACGGTCCATTCCTCGCGCGAGATCTTCCCCCGCACGTAGGAGGCCGCGAAATCCATCAGCCCTGGCCAGGAGGGATCCAGGGGCGAACCCTCACCGGGCAGCGCCACGGCCGGAAGGTCGAGCCGGGCGGCCCCGCGCAGCAGGCCCAGCAGGCTGGCCCCGGTGTCGGCCACCAGCACCAGCGCCTGGGGGGAAAAGGCCCGCCCGATCCTCTCCACCTGCAGGGCCAGGGCGGCCACGTCCTGCCATTCCAGGGAATCGCCGAAATCCGCCTGCGCGCCCGCGCCGGCCAGGTCGAAGATGCGGGGGTTGCCGCCCGCGCCCTGGACCCCCAGGGCCGCCGAGCGGGCCCGCGCCCCGACCTCCCCGCCGTGGGGGCTGAAAGGCTGCCGGGCCGCCAGCACGGCCACGAAGGGCCGGTCCAGTTCCCCGGCCGGGAAACCCGCCGCCCGCCACAGGGCGTGGCGCGCCATGGCCTGCGGCTCTTTGGGTTCCAGGGACTTCTTCAAGGCGGCATCCGAAGGAAGGGCCGGGAGCCCGGGACGGCAAAAATAGAAAAGCCCATCCTGGGCCCGGGAAAGGGTGGCCAGGATGGGCTGAAAACTGGTGGAGCTGGGCGGGATCGAACCGCCGACCTCCTCAATGCCATTGAGGCGCGCTCCCAACTGCGCTACAGCCCCTTGCACGTTCCTGAAGGCGGCCCTTCCGGGTCCGGCCCTCAAGTGGTGGAGGATTGTATGGGCAAGCCCGGCGCCGGTCAAGCGATTTCTGCGCGGCCGGGCCGCCTTCTATTCCAACCCCGCTCCCGAACCAAGGTCCGCCAGCTCGCTCTTGGCCTGCCGCACGACCTCGTCCGGGGCGCCCAGGTCCGCCGCCTTCTTCAGGGACGCTTCGGCCGCCGCCTTGTTTCCGGCCTGCTCCTCGCAGCGCGCCTCGTCCAGCAGGGACTGGCCGGCGTTGGCCGCTCCGGGATACTGGGCCGTCACCGAGGCGAAGGCCTGGGCGGCCTGCGGGTACTGTTTCTTGGCCTCCAGGCAGTAGCCCTGGCCGGCCAGGGCCAGGGGGGCCAGCACGTCCTGGGCGTGCTGGGAGGCGAACTGGCGGAAGCTTTCCAGGGCCTGGTCGTACTGGCCAAGGCGGTACTCGCAGTTGGCCACCCCCAGGCTGGCCTGGGCGCCGGCCGGGCTGGACCCGTAGGCCGTGACGATCTCCTGGAACCGCGACTCGGCCTTCTGGTACTTGTCCTGGCGGTCCTTGAACAGGCCCGAGGAGGGGCCCTCGTCCTCGGGGATCTGGTAGAAGCGCTCGGCCTGCGAAAGCAGCATCGAGGCCTTGGACATGCGCGCCGCCCGGTTGGAAAGGTAGTAGGGCACCACCACCGCCACCACGATGACCACCACCGCCCCGATGATG
>JAJYGY010000049.1:5393-5710 GCA_021790555.1 bacterium | reverse complement strand
CCTGGAGAACGTGGCCTTCTCGGCCATGCGCGAGCACATGGAGCGCATGTTCGGGCACGTGGCCGAGAGCAAGGGCCTGGAGTTCCGGGTGGAATTCGGGCCCGGCGTGCCGGAAAGCCTGCACACCGACGGCAAGCGGCTGGAGCAGATCCTGCGCAACCTGCTTTCCAACGCCTTCAAGTTCACCGAAAAGGGCCGGGTGGCCCTGCAGGTGCGGCGCGCCGAGGGCGGCTGGAGCCCGGACCATCCCCAGCTCAGCCAGGCCGGCTCGGTGCTGGCCCTGGCCGTCATCGACACGGGCATCGGCATCCACCCGG
>JAJYGY010000049.1:0-5383 GCA_021790555.1 bacterium | reverse complement strand
CGACGCCTTCCAGCAGGCCGAAAGCGGCACCAGCCGCAAGTACGGGGGCACCGGCCTGGGACTTTCCATCAGCCGCGAGCTGGCCCGCCTGCTGGGCGGCCAGCTGGTGCTCACCCGCAGCCAGCCCGGCGAGGGCAGCTCCTTCACGCTTTTTTTGCCCGAGACGGCGCCGGCCGCCCGCGCCGCCACGGGCGAGACCTGGCCCACCTTCCGCGCCGCCCGGGCCTCGGCCGAGTCGGCCGCCGCGGTGGAGGACGACCGCGACGCCCTGAAGGAGGGGGACAAGGCCCTGCTCATCATCGAGGACGACCCGGCCTTCGCCCGCATCCTGCTGGAGGCGGCCCGGGAGAGCGGGTTCAAGGGCCTGGTGGCCCTGCGCGGGGAGCAGGCCCTGGGCCTGGCCTCCGCCCACCGACCCTCGGCCATCACCCTGGACCTGAAGCTGCCCGACATGGACGGCTGGAGCCTGCTGTCGCACTTCAAGAACAACCCGGAGACGCGCCACATCCCGGTGCAGATCGTCTCCGGGGCCGAGACCGACTTCACCCTGGGCCTGAAGCAGGGGGCCCAGGCCTTCCTGACCAAGCCGGTCAGCCGCCAGGAGATCGGCAGCCTCTTCGACAACCTGAAGGAGTTCCTGGGCCGCCGGGGCAGGCGGCTGCTGATGCTGGTGCCGGACGGGGAGAAGCGCTCCCGCCTGCTCGAGCTGCTGGGCGGGGACGACCTGGAGATCCGCGCCGTGGGCAGCGCGGAGGAGACCCTGGAGGCGCTGCGCGGCGGCGCCTACGACTGCCTGGTGCTGGAATTCCCGGACCTGCAGGCCCTGAGGGCCATCGAGGAGGTGCGTGGAGACCCGGCCTTCCAGACCCTTCCCATCGTGGTCTACGCCAGCCGCGACATGGCCAAGCACGACGAGGAGACACTCGACGCCGCGGTGCGCCAGGGCCTGGTGCGCGAGGTGAACTCGGCCGAGCGCCTGCTGGACGAGACCTCGCTCTTCCTCCACCGCGAGACCGCCCGGCTGCCCGAGGACAAGCGCCGCATGGTGGAGCAGCTCCACGCCGACAGCGCCGTGCTGGCCGGAAGGAAGGTGCTGGTGGTGGACGACGACATCCGAAACATCTTCGCCATGACCAGCCTGCTGGAGCACCACCAGATGAACGTGTTCTCGGCCGAGAGCGGGCTGGAGGCCCTTTCCGCCCTGGAGAAGCAGCCCGACATGGACGTGGTGCTGATGGACATCATGATGCCGGAGATGGACGGCTACGACACCATCCGGGCCATCCGCAAGAAGGAGGGCTTCCAGAAGCTCCCCATCATCGCGGTGACCGCCAAGGCCATGAAGGGGGACAGGGAAAAGTGCATCGAGACCGGCGCCTCGGACTACATCACCAAGCCGGTGGATTCGGAGCAGTTGCTGTCGCTGTTGAGAACCTGGCTGTACCGGTGAGCGCGCCGGGGCCGGAAACCGGGGGAGGAGCCATGGAGGAAGGGAAGCGGTTCAACATTTTGATGGTGGACGACGAGCCCGCAAACCTGCTGGCCCTGGAGGCCCTGCTGGAGCCCCTGGGCCACGGCCTGGTGAAAGCCCAGTCCGGCAAGGAGGCCCTGCGCTGGATGATGCGGCAGGATTTCGCCCTCATCCTGATGGACGTGCTGATGCCGGGGATGGACGGCTTCGAGACCGTGCGGATGATCCGCGAGCGCGAGAGGAGCCGGGCCACCCCGGTGATCTTCCTCACCGCCGTGGGGCGGACCCAGGCCGAGGTCTTCCGCGGCTACGAGGTGGGCGCGGTGGACTACCTGATGAAGCCCCTGGTGCCGGAGATCCTGCGGTCGAAGGTGCGGGTGTTCCTGGAACTGCACGAGAAGACCGAGGAGGTCAAGGAGATGAACGCCCTGCTGGAGCGGCGCGTGCTGGAGCGCACCGCCGACCTGCGCCGGCGCGGCGAGGAGCTGGCGCGCTCCAACGCCGAGCTGCAGCAGTTCGCCTACGCGGTCTCCCACGACCTGCAGGAGCCCCTGCGCACCATCACCAGCTTCCTGCAGCTGCTGGAGAGGAAAAGCGGCGGCAAACTGGAGGGCGAGCCCCTGGAATACCTGCGCATCGTGGTGGAGTCCTCGCGCCGCCTGCACGCCCTCATCCACGACCTGCTGCGCTACATCCAGCTGGGGGCCCGCCCGCCCGAGCCCGAGGAGGTGGACCTGGAGGGGCTGGTGTCCAGGGTGGAGCTGCAGCTGGCCGCCGCCATCTCCGAGAAGGAGGCCCTGCTGAGCCGCCGGGACCTGCCCAAGGTGATGGGCGACCCGGTGCTGCTCTCGCAGCTGTTCCAGAACCTGGTGTCCAACGCGCTGAAGTTCTGCCGCGACCGCCGGCCCGAGGTGGAGGTGGGGGGCCGCGAGGAGGCCGGCGAATGGGTGCTGTGGGTGAAGGACAACGGCATCGGCATCGAGCCGCCCTACCACGAGCGCGTTTTCCGCATCTTCCAGCGCCTGCACACCCGCGAGGAATACCCCGGCACCGGCATGGGCCTGGCCATCTGCAAGAAGATCGTCGACCGCCACGGCGGCCGCATCTGGGTGGAATCGCGCGGCGGGGACGGGACCACCTTCTTCTTCACGCTCCCCAAGACCGGGCTCAAGGCCCCCCTTGCCGCGCCGGCCGCCTGAGGCCCGGCGCCACCTCACCCCCCGCTCCCTGGAGAACCCCATGAACCGCGAGGCCCCGCAAAAGACCTTTGAGATCCTGCTCGTGGACGACTCCTTCACCGACGTGACCCTCATCCGGCAGGCCCTTTCGGGCGGGCGGGTGCCCAAGAACATCACCGTGGTGGACGACGGGGTGGAGGCCCTGGCCCTGCTGCGCCGCGCCGGCTCCTACCGCGATTCGGCCCGGCCCGACCTGGTGCTGCTGGACCTGAACCTCTGCCGCAAGGACGGCCGCGAGGTGCTCATGGAGGTCAAGGCCGACCCCCGGCTGCGGGGCATCCCGGTGGTGATCCTCACCTCGTCGCAGTCGCCCGAGGACGCGCGCCGCTGCTACGACATGCAGGCCAACAGCGTGGTCACCAAGCCCCTCGACCTGGACGACCTGGTGCAGACCGTCTGGTCCATCGAGAAGTTCTGGCTCAACACGGCCCGGCTCCCGGCCTAGCGGGCCGCGGCAGAAAACGGGCCATCGCCGGGGAAAAACAGGACACGATCCTTCCTGGAATGCCCTGGAAAGCCCGCCCACCCGGCGCTATACTCCCATCCAGCAGGCGGCAGGTTTCCCCAAAAGACCAATTCGCGCGGAGTGGGCATGAATTTCAGGCTTGTGCTGGGCGCTTTCCTCGCCGCGGCCCTGGCGGGCGCGGCCGTCCTGGCGGCGTCCCCCGCCGGGACCGGCGGCGATCCGGTCTTCAAGCTCCGCCCGGAATGGAAGGGCCCCGTCCGAAGGGCCGGCGTGGTCGACGTGGACCTGGGCAACTCGCCCGAATCTTTCGTGCGCGCGGCCTACGCCCAGGTTTTCGGCAAAAGGGCGCCGGAAAAGGTGGTGCGCACCTGGGCGGGAAGGCTGAAGACCGACCCGCGCCTGAGGCGGGTCGACCTGGTGCGGATCTTCTGCATGCAGGCCGGCCGCGACTGCCGGCTGCGCTATTCGGTGCCCTGGCTCAACGACCCGGACCTGGACAGGCCCTTCGTCAAGAAGGCCCGCCGCGACATCGGCGCGGTCATCATGTTCTTCTTCCACTGCCCGGGCGGGGTCAACTGCGGCATGGACTGGGCCAACACCCACGCCTGGGGCATGGATTCGCCCAGCCCCGGCCTGGGTTTCGGCGCCAAGCCCGAGGGCTACTACACGGCAGACAATCCCGGGTTCTGGCGGCGCGAGCTGCGCGACGCCAAGTACGCCGGGCTGCAGTTCCTCATGCCCAACGTCTACGGTCCGGACCTGCGGCAGGGCCAGGTGAAGACCCTGGCCCAGGCCCTGGAGGCCGAATCCGACCCGGTCAAGATCGCCCTCTTCGACGACACCTGGGCCTGGGGCGAGAAGTGGTTCGGCCCCTTCTGGCAGGCCGCGCCGGACCTCAGCCATCCCGAAGCCGCCGCCGAAAAGCTCTACCAGGCCAAGTGGAAGCCCTTCTTCAGCCAGGTCCCCCGCGAGGACTGGTACCTTCTGGACGGCCGGCCCTTCATCTACTTCTACAACGCCAACAAGCTGATGCCCATCGACCGGTCCGCCGCGGTGCTGAAGCGGATGAAGGAGATGTTCCGCAAGGACTTCGGGGTGGAGCCCTTCGTGGTGGTGGACCGCGGCTATTTCCAGGACCCGGCCATGCCCGGCGTGGCCGATTCGCAGTTCGTGTGGAGCACCCTGGACAGCCCCCAGGGCTTCACCCATTCGGACATGGGCGGGCATTCCATCGACACGGCCATGGTCAAGTGGGATTCGGTGGGCCGGGACCATCCCGGGGCCCTGCCCAGGGCGGGCGACCGCCTGATCAAGGGCCCGGAGCTTCTTGAGAAGGTCCTGGCGGAGACCCGCGGCGCCCAGGTGCTGGTGCTGGCCACCTGGAACGACCTGGGCGAGGGCACCGGCATCAACCGCAACTACGACTACTACTACCTGGGCCGCTGGCTGCGGCCCGACTTCTTCATGAACCTGGTCCGCGAATCGCAGGAACGCTGACGCGCGGGACCCGAGGGGGCACGATGTCCAAGAACGCCTTTTTCGCCGCCGCGCTGGCGGCCCTGGGCTGCCTTTCCGCCGCGGCCCGGGCGGCCGGCCCGGGATTTTCGCCCTGCGCGCCCCTGGTGCTCAACGGCGACGCCGTGGAGATCGCCAGCAACGAGGTGCAGCTGACCCCCTACGACACCTGGCTTGCCGGGTCGGCCTGGTGGCCGGACACCCTTTCCCTTGGCCGCGATTTCGACCTGCGCTTCCAGCTCGACCTGGGCTACGACCCCAGGGGCGGCGAGGGCCTGGCCTTCGTGCTGCAGACGCTGGGCCGGTCCGCGCTGGGCAGCGCCGGGGCGGCCATGGGACTGGCCGGAGGCAGCCAGGGCGGCGGCCGGGTGGCCGCGGCCGTCAGCCCCTCCTTCGCCGTGGCCTTCGAGCCTGACCCCTCGGCCCCGGGCGCGGTGCGCGTGGAGTTCCTGGAGGACACCCAGCGGCTGCCCCACGCCACCGGGCGCCTGCCCAAGTGCGTGTGGGCGGCGGGGAAGCGCTATCCCTTCGTCGCCCCGGGGGCCCGCGACGGGCTGTGGCACGACGCGCGGGTGCGCTGGAAGGCGCGCGACCGGGAGCTGAGCGTGTCCTTCGACGGCAGGAAGGGTGTGTATATCGGCATCCAGATCGCGCCCTCGGCCAATCTGCTCGGCGTGATCGGGCGCGTTAAGG
>JAJYGY010000231.1 GCA_021790555.1 bacterium | reverse complement strand
TTCCGATCTAAGTCCAAGTAATTGGATATTCCAATAGTGAGGAGGTGATTTCAATGGCCCCGAAGAAGCCCTGCGGTTGCTAATCGAATTCCCGTGAACCTCGAGCGATGACATTTTTTCAAAGCAAGAGGAACAGGATTCAGACGAACGGCCTTCTGTATCAGGAAGGCCGTTCGTTTTTTGTGGAAGCCTGGCATTTTTCCGGCCAAGGGCTGTAATAGGGATCACCGGGCCGGCCGCCAGACCGGCCTTGCCTTTTCCATATCCGGCCATTAAACTGTTTTATCGACCGGCCGGAACGTCCAGACCATTGAAAACGCCTGTTTTTTGGCCCGGCCAACAGTATCTTCGACGGTTTTCATGATTCAAGACCTCTCCATTCAAGATCCGGACTTCAGCGCCGAGGGCGGCCAGGTTGAGGTCAAGCTGATCCGGTCCCTGGCCCTTGGGGGCAAGCGCTCGGCCGAGATCCAGCTGCTTTTGAACAGCCAGGCCAACGGCAAGGCCGACTACGAGTCCCTGGCCCTGACCCTGGCCGACCTTTCCGTTCCCGAGGAAAGGGCCCGGCGCAGCTTTGAGCTGCTTTCCGCCCACCAGAACCGGCTGCAGCGGCGCCTGGGCCGCCACGTGGGGATCAAGACCGCGGCCCTGGATTACCTGGAAAACCTGGAAACGGCCCTGCACCTGCAGGAGGACGAGCAGGCCCTGACCTACAACCAGCTCGCCCAGATGGCATTCTACGACCACCTGACCGGGCTGCCGAACTTCCGGGCCTTCAGCAGCCGCTTTTCCGACGAGATGCGGCGCGCCGGCCGTTACCGCCACCTGGTCTCGCTGGTGATGCTGGACATCGACTTCTTCAAGAAGTTCAACGACAGTTTCGGCCATCCGGCCGGCAACCGGGCCCTGGAGCACCTGGCCGCCATCCTCTCCTCGCAGGTGCGCGACACCGACGTGGTGGGGCGCTACGGCGGCGAGGAGTTCGCCCTGCTGCTTCCCGAGACCACCAAGCGCGAGGCCCTGGAGCTGGCCGAGAGGGTGCGCCGGGCCGTGGAGTCCAGCCCGGTGGACCTGGAGGAGGCCGGGCCCCAGCGCCTCACCGTCAGCCTGGGGCTGGCCACGTTTCCCCGCGACGCGCGCGGCGAGGAGGCCCTGCTGGCCGGGGCCGACGCGGCCCTGTACCAGTCCAAAAAGGAGGGCAGGAACCGGGTGACGGAATTCCGGCCCGACGGCTCCATCCAGCTGCGTTTCCAGCCAGGGCATCCCGAATCCACCCAGAGCCTCCACGTGGTGGGGGACTTCAACGACTGGGAAAGGGACGCCGACCCCATGCAGCGCCAGGCCGACAACAGCTTTTCCATCCGCCTGGCCCTGGCGCCCGGCCGCTACGAGTACAAGTTCGTGGTCAACGGCGAATGGTTCGTGGCCGACCCCAACTGCCCGGATTCGGTGGACGACGGGTACGGCGGGCGCAATTCCGTGATGCATGTCAGCGAAAATCCGCCGGAGGCCTGAGGCCCCCGGCATGGCGGGAGGCGGTGTGGAGGAGCTTTCAAACGCGGCGGGCGTTTCCTGCAGGTTGTTCGCCACCGACCTGGACGGCACGGTGCTGGTGGAGGACGGGCGGGGGGCCCGCCTGACCCCGCGCATGGCCTCCGCCCTGAAGGCCCTCCAGGCGAAGGGCGTGGCCGTGGTGCTGGCCTCGGGCCGCATGCACGAATCCATCGCCTTCATCGCCGGCCAGGTGGGCCTGAACGGGCCCATCATCTCCTACAACGGGGCCATGCTGCGCCTGCCCGGGGAAGGCGGCTGGGGCGAGCCGGTCTTCCACCAGCCGCTGGACGCCGGCCTGGCCTCGGAACTGACGGCCCTGGCCGAGGAGCGCGGCATCGCCCTGAACTACTTCCTGGACGGACGGCTCTTCGCCAGGAAGCTTCCCGTGTGGTGGGACGTGTACGAGGGCCGCACCAGCTCGCCCATGGTCAGGGTCGAAAACTTCCGCGCCTTCGAGGGCAGGAGCCCCACCAAGCTGCTGATGCTGGACGAACCCGGGAAAATCTCGGCCCTGTACCGCGAGCTGCTGCCCCGCATGCGGGGCCGGGCCAACATGCTCATCACCTCGTCGGAATACCTGGAATTCATGCACCCGGACGTCAACAAGGGGCGCTGCCTGGAGGCCCTGGCCGCGCGCCTGGGCGTGGGGCGCGGCGAGATCGTGGCCGCCGGGGACGGCACCAACGACCTTGAGATGGTCCGCTTCGCCGGGCTTGGCATCGCGGTCTCCAACGGCCGCGATGCCCTGAAGGAGGCCGCCGACCTGGTGGTGGGGCCGCCCCAGGAGGACGGCCTGGCCCGGTTCATCGAAGAGCACCTGCTGTGACGGCTGGAGCGGGCCTGCCGGCAAGCCTTCCGTGGGGGGAGTGATGGATCCCAAAGCCCAATGGGCCCTGGTGGCCGCGGCCTGGATCTTCGCGCTGGGGCTGCTGTTCCTGCTCTGGCGGCACTGGGGCGCCCCGCTCCCGCCGGCGGGCGCGGCCGCGCCCTTCCCGGCAACGGCCGGGGCGGGCCTGGCGGTCGACCCAGTCAGCGGCGCCACGGTCGCCATGGACGAAAGCCTGACCGCCTACGCCATCTACAAGGGCAGGAAATACTGGTTCTCCCGGCAGTCCGCGGGCGGCTTCAGCGACAAGATGCTCTTTTTGATGAACCCGGAAAGGTACCTGGGAGGCCCCCAGGGCGCGCCGTCCCCCGGCACGGCCACGGCGGCCGCGCAACCTGCCTCCTCCACCCCTTCCGCCCCGGCCCCCCTGAGCCGGGCGGCCGACACCCTGCCCTGAGGAGAGCATGCCGGATTCGGACAAAGCCCTTCAAGCCGGCGCCGGGCCCGCGCCCGAGGAGCTGGCCGCGCCACACGCCGACGGGCTGCTGCGGGTGCTGCGCCTGAAACCCGGACTGCGGTTCATGGAGCTGGCCTGCGGCGGGGGGGGCCTTTTCTTCCGGGCCTTCGAGGCCATGGACGGACGGGGGGTCTTCTTCGCGGCCGACGCGCGCCGGGGCATGCTGCCCGGCTTCTCGCTGCGCCTGCGGGCCTTCCAGGACCACCCCGGCTTCGCGGCCATCCGGTGGGTGCAGTCCCGGCCCGGGCGCGTATCCATGCCCGACGCCAGCCTGGACCGCCTGGTGGTCGCCCAGGGCTACCACGCGGTGGAGGACCGGCCGGCGCTGCTGAGGGAAGCCGCACGCCTGCTGTGCCCGGGCGGGCTTTTCTGCCTGTCCGACTGGCGCGGGGCCGGGGACGATCCCACGCCCGAGCCCGGCCCGCCGCTTCAGCGGCGGGTGGGGGAGCGACAGGCCGTGGAGGAGATGCGCCAGGCCGGCTTTTCACCCCTGGTGTCGCACGCCGGATTTCCGCACCACTGGTGCCTGACGGCGAGAAAGGGATAGCCCGACATTCGGCGGACTTCCATGCCCCTCATCCTTCCGGAAACGTCCTCTTCCACCCAAGCCAAGGCCGGGCGGCCGGCCCGGGTGATCCTGTACAACGACGACTGGCACACCTTCGACGAGGTCATCCGCCAGCTGGTCAAGGCCACGGGATGCTCGGCCGCGCGGCCGAGGCCCACGCCAACACCGTGCACACGCGGGGCCGCGACACGGTTTTCCACGGCGCCTGGGCCGACTGCGAAAGGGTGGCCGGGGTGCTGCGGCAGATCCGGCTGCAGACCGAAGTCGACGACGATTGAGGGGGGAGGCATGGGCCTGAAAACCTCGGTTTGGGCCGCCTGGGCGGCGCTGCTGGCGGCCGGGGCCGCGGGCGCGTCCGGGCTGTCGCCCACGGCCGCCGCCCTTCAGCCCGAGGCGCACTATTATTCCACGGCCACCCTCGGCGCCTTCGCCTGGGGGAGCCCCGGCCGGCCGCTGCCGGCCGCGCTGTTCCTGGACGGGCGCCTGGTGGGCACCTCCCCGGTGAACCTGTCCCGGGGGGTGCTGGTGGACAAACCCGGCTTCGCCCTGGAGGCCCAGCTGGACGGATACGAGGAGGCCCTGCGGCCCTCGGTGGCGCTGCCCCGGGAGGGGGAGGTGAAGGTGGCCATGGCCCCGCTGCATCCCGGGGCCTGGTACAGCATCCCCGGCATCTGCCTGGGACTGGGCCTGGCCGCGGCCGGCTTCGTCGCCGCCGGCCAGGGAGGCGCCGCCCCGGGCGCGGGCACGGCCCTGATCGCGGCCGGAGCCGGGCTTATCGGGGTGTCCTACGCGGTCTCCTGGTTCCAGAAAAGCTCGGTGGACCGGGCGGTGCGCCGGTACAATGACTCATCCAGATAGCCGGCCGGCGAACCCGGCGGAACCTGAAAGGCACGGACTCCATTGAAGGAATGGGCCGAAAAATTCGCCAACGCGCTGGTGGTGGAAAAGCAGTTCGCGCCCCTGGAAAGGCTGCTGCCGGGCGCGGCCTGGGTCCTGCCCCAGTTCGACCGCTGCGTGGCGCTGGGCCGGGGCCAGGACCTGCTGGTGCACGCCTTCCTGGCCGATCCCGGCCCGGGGAGCGAAGCCCTGGCGTCGCGGGTGGAATCGCTGCGGCAGGCCCTCGCCCACGCCGAGCGGTTCATCTCCGGCCGGATCTGGGCCACGGTCTTCCTGCTGCGAAGCGGCGCCCTGGACGGCGGGGACTGGGCCGCGCTGAAGGCCCTGCCGGGCGGGCATTTCCTGGCCAAGACCCTGGTGCAGGTGGCCTGCCTGGAGCTGGAAGGCCCTTCCGGGCCGCGCCTGCGCTTCTCCGGCCCGGTGGAGCCCTGGCCCGGCCGCGCCTGGTTCGAGCGCCAGGCCGCCAGCCTGGAGGGGCCGGGGGCCCCGCAGGCCGAGGAGGCCCTGCGCCGGCGCCAGGAGGACGACTCCAGGATCCGCCTCTGGATGGGGCGGCGTTCGGCCACCTGGGCCACCTATTCCCTCATCGCCGTCAACACGGCCGTGTTCCTGGTCTTCAGCATGCCGCAGTGGCAGTCCGGCGGGCTCAACGCCTGGGCCCTGGGCGCCACCAGCCGCGACGCGGTGCTGAGGGACGGGCAGTGGTGGCGGATGTTCACCTGCATGTTCCTGCACGCCAACCTGATGCACCTGGGCATGAACATGCTTTCGCTGTTCTTCGTCGGCACCCTGCTGGAGCGCCTGATCGGGTCCGGGCGCTTCCTGGCCATCTACTTCCTTTCCGGCCTGGCCGGCAGCCTTTTCGGCCTGCTCAATCCCCCGGGCGTGTACTCGGTGGGGGCCTCGGGCGCCATCGTGGGCCTGGTGGGTTTCCTGCTGGCGCTGAAATGGAAGCGGCCCGCGGGTTTTCCGGAACGCCTGGCCCAGCGGCTCTTCGACAGCCTTTTCAAGCCCATCCTCTTCCTCTTCGGGGCCGGCATCCTGCTGGCCTTCCTGCCCCGCCTGGGGATCCACCTGGGCCTGCAGCTGGACAACTGGGCCCATTTCGGCGGCCTGGTGGGCGGGGCCGCCTTCTGTTTCGCCTTCCCTCCGCGCGGCCCCCGGCCGCGCGATCCCCTCCAGAGCGGCCGGGGCGGCGCGCCGGGTCCCGAAAAATCCGCGTGACCCCTCCGGGACTTTCGCCCATAATAAGCCACCTTCCGATCCACCGGTTGTTTCCGAAACGCAAGAGAACGCGGTCCCCCCCATAGCATGCTCAAGCGAGGTCTGCCATGAAGCGACTCGGTCCCTGGCTGCGCTGGCTCGCGCCCGTGGTGGTGTCGGGCCTCCTGGTGCTGACCCTTTCCTGGCGCAACCATCCTTCCATGCAGCAGGCGCCCTGGGCCTGGCTGCTGGCGGCGCTGCTGGCCGGGGCGGCCTGGCGCGTCCGGGTCCTGAAGCGCCCGGCCGACCTGATGGACGGGCTGGGGCTGGCCCTGGTCTCGTGGCAGGCCCTGTCCCTGTTCCTCCCCGGGGTTCCTTCCAGCGGCTCGGGCCTGGACCAGGCCCTGGCCTGCTGGGGCGCCGCCTCGCTGACCTGGCTTTTCCAGCTGGAGGACAGGGAACTGGCCGCGGGGTGGGCCGGGCTGAGGCGCGGCGCGTCCACGCCTGCCTGGTGGGCCCTGCCGGCCCTGGCGGCCCCTTCGGCCATGGCCCTGCTGGCCCAGCGCCCGCCCCGCCGGCCGGTCCTGGGCCTGATGCTGCTGCTGTGGGCCGGGGCCGGCCTGGGGCGGGCCTGGGGCCTGAAGCGCCCGGCCCGCTGGTGGCGCGCCGCCGGGGCCCTGGGCCTGGGCTTCCTCTTTTCCGTGCTGGAGCTGGTCCTGCTTTCCGCCGCCGGCCAGGGGCCCCAGGGCGTGCGCGCCGTGGCGCTGCTTTCGCTGGCCGGCAGCCTGCTGCTGGCCCTGCTGCTGGCGGTGTTCTGGGAGGGGCTTTGGGAGAAGCGCGCGCGCCTGGGCCTGTGGCCCCTGGGCCTGGGCCTGGCGGCCTTCCTGGCCCTGGGCGCCTCGCTGGGGCCGGCCTGGTTCTTGAACCTGGGGCCCGCGGCCTGGCTGGCCGGCCTGCTGGTGGAACGCTTCGCCCTGGGCGGCAGGCCGAGGCCCTGGCTGGGCCTGCTTGCCGTGCTGGGGGCCTACCTGCTTTGCGGCATGGTCCCGGGCTCCGCCCAGGTTTCGGACGGCCTGGCCGGGGGCGGCGCGCGCCTGGGCGGACTGCTGCTGCTGGCCGCGGCCGCGCCCCTGGCCTGGGACCGCCTGCGCCGGCCGGACTGGCGCCTGGCGAGCTTCACCCTGGCACTGCTGTGGGCGGCCACGGTGCTGGCGGGCGGAGCGGCGGTCCTGGGCTACCTGGCCCCCCTGGCCGCGGCCTGGGCCCTGCACTGGTGGTGGGATTTCGCCCGCGAAAGCCGCGCCCTGCTGGCCGGATCCGGGTCCGCCGCGGACGGCGGGAACGCCGGGCGGGCCCTGAAGTCGGGCGGGGAGCGCGCGCTGCGGGCCCTGAGGCCGGCCGGCGACCTGGCGGCGCGGCTCTGGGGCAGGCCCGGTCCGCGCTCCCTGCTGCTGGCCCTGGCGGGCCTGGCGGCCTGCGCCCTGCTGTGGACGGCGGCCTATCCCCTTCTGTTCAACCACGTGGTCAGCTTCACGCCCCAGGGCCTGGTGACCGGGCCGGGCGCGCAGATCCGGGTGCGCTTCTCCGGAGACCTGAAGCAGGCCGGCGCCGACCTGGCCGGCTGCTTCCAGGTGGAGCCTCCCCTGCCGGGAAGCGCCCGCATGGAGGACCGGCGCACCCTGGTCTTCGACCCTTCCCAGCCCCTGCGCCCCTCCACGCGCTACCGCGTCACCTTCACCCGGGCGGGCCTGAAATCCGCCTCCGGCCTGATGCAGGGTTCGGCCACGGCCTCGTTCTTCACCCCGCCCTTCCGGGTGGAAGGCTGCCGGCTCTTCTACGACTTCGACCTGGTCAGGGGCACGGAAAAAACCCTGGTGGGCGAGCTGGACTTCAACGACCCGGTGGACCCGGAGGCCCTGAAAAAGGCCCTGACCGTGACCCGCCAGGGCCAGGACAAGGCCCTGCCCACCACCCTGGAGATGGGAAGCCTGCCCACCCGCTTCTTCTTCCGGGCGGGCGGATTCGAAAGGCGGGACCGGCCCCAGGTGCTCGAGGTCCGCGTGGACGGCGGCCTGGGCTGCGTGGGGGGCACCCTGCCCCTGGGCCGGGACTTCCGCTCCTCCATCGAGCTGCCGGCCAAGCCCAAGCTCGACGTCCAGGACATCGCCCTGCGCCACCTGCCCGGCCAGAGCCTCATCGCCGTGCGTTTCAGCCTGCCGGTGTCGGCCGACGAGGCCCGCCGCCACATCCATGTCACCCCGGACCTGCCCTTCACGGTGCGGACCGAGTACGTCTACGCCGCGCTGAAGGCGGACTTTCAGCCCAACACCGACTACACCGTGACCGTGGACAAGGGGATCCGGGCCGCCTCGGGCGAGGTGATGGAGCAGGGGCCGGTCACCAAGCAGCTTCGCCTGGAGGACCTGCCGCCTTCGCTGGACTTCGCCGACCAGGGCCACCTGCTTTCCCTGCGGGGCCCCCTCACGCTGGCCGTCAAGACCGTCAACCTGGACCACTACCAGGCCACGGTCTCCAAGATCTACCGCAACAACCTGGTGGACTTCCTGAAGGGCGGCAACTCCTACGACCTGGGCACCCAGGTGTGGAGCGGCCAGGTGCGGGTGAAGGGCGGGGAGATCAACCAGGAGGTGGAGACGGACCTGAACTTCGGCCGCTGGCAGTCCGCCAAGTACAAGGGCCTTTTCCTGGTCGACCTGCGGGCCCAGTCCAACGGCGGCGGGGAGGTGGAGCCCTCCCCGGACGGCCGCGCCTGGGGGGCCCTGAACCAGCACTGGTACCTGGCCACGGACCTGGGGCTGATGGCCAAGCGCGGCGGCGGCGACCTGTGGGCCCAGGTGGTTTCCATCTCCACCCTGAAGCCCCTGGCCGGGGTGAAGCTGGACCTCGTCAGCCGCAACAACCAGGTGATGCAGAGCCAGGTGACGGACGACAACGGCCGGGCCCTGTTCCCGGGCTGGCGCCAGGGGGCCGAGGGCCAGGTGCCCTTCGTGCTGGTGGCCAGCCGGGGCGAAGACTTCTCCTTCCTTCAGTTGGACCAGCCCTCGCTCAACCAGGAGCGCTTCGACGTCTCGGGCGACCCGGTGGTGCCGGGCCAGATGCAGGCCTTCCTCAGTTCCGACCGGGGCCTCTACCGGCCCGGGGCCACGGTCCATTTCACGGCGGTGGTGCGCCGGCCCGACCTGGGCCTGCCGCCGGCCCTGCCGGTGCGGCTCGACCTGCGCGACCCCTCGGGGAACCTGGTGGCCAGCCAGGCCGCGCGCCTGGACGGACAGGGCATGGCCTCCTTCGCCTTCCCCCTCCCGTCCGCCGCTCCCAGCGGCACGCTGGCCGCGGTGCTGGGCATGGACAACGGCGTGGAGCTGGCCCGGGCCTCCGTCAAGGTGGAGGAATTCATCCCCGACAAGATCAAGGCGCGGCTGCTCGTCCCGGAGAAGCCCCTTTCCGCCGGGGAGGCCGTCACCTTCACGGTGGAGGCGCGCCAGCTTTTCGGGCCTCCCGCCTCCGGCCTCAAGGTCCGGCCCAGCGTGGAGCTGCTGCCGGACGAGTTCAGGAGCAAAGCCTATCCGCTTTACCGGTTCGGCGACGACACGCGCTCCTTCCGCGCCATCCAGATGCCGCTGCCGCAGGGCACCACCGACGGGGAGGGCCGGCTTTCGGTCTCCTTCCAGACCCCCGCCGACCTGACGCCCCCCTCGCGCCTGAAGGCCCTGGTGTGGGCCGAGGTCTTCGACAGCGGGGGCCGGCCGGTGGGCGCCAACGCCACCTTCCGGGTCGACCGCTACGACGCCTACGTGGGCCTGAAGGCCGAACCCGCCGAAGGCCTGGTGCCGGGGCGCGCCGTGACGCTGCGCTACGTGGTGCTGGACCCCTCGGGCCGTCCCAGCCGCATGAAAAAGGCCGTCCTGCTGGTGAAGCGGCGGGTGCGCTATTCCATCTTCCGCCAGCAGGGCTGGAACGGCCGCGGCTTCGAATCCGGCACCTACGAGCAGGTGGTGCTGGGACGCGAGGTGGACCTGGGCTCCCGGGGCAGCTTCACCTTCACGCCCGACAAGCCCGGCGAGTACGCCGTCACCCTGGGCCAGGAGGAGGGCATGCGCAGCCGCCTGGTGCTGCGGGTGGCCGGCCCGGCCGGGCAGCCGGACGAGCAGAACGCCGACCTGGAGACCCCCGACCGCCTTTCCATGGACCTGGACCGGGCGGCCTACCAGGCGGGCCAGCAGGCCCTGCTGCGGGTCAACGCGCCCTTCGCCGGGCGCCTGCTTCTGAGCGTGGAGCGCGAGAAGGTGCTGTGGAGCCGCGGCCTGGAGGTGCCCGCCGGCTTCAGCCAGGTGAGCCTGCCGGTGGACCAGGCCGACCTGCCCAACGCCTACGTGGTGGGCCTGCTGGTGCGGCGTCCCGACGAGGCGATGCGCCGGCTTCCCATGACCTCCTTCGGCGTGGTGCCGCTGCGCCTGGACACCGGGTCCCGCAGGCTGGCCGTGGACATCCGCGCCCCCGCCACCGTGGGGTCGGCCCAGGGCATCGACGCGGACCTGCGCGTGGAAGGCGCGCCGGGCTGCGAGGTGGTGGTGGCGGCCGTGGACGAGGGCATCCTGCAGGAGGCCGGCTTCGACACGCCCGACCCCTGGGCCTACTTCTACCGCAAGCGCGGCCTCAGCACGGCCACCTGGACCCTCTTCAACCAGGTGCTGCCCAACCTGCAGCGCAAGGACGCGGTGGGCGGCGACGAGGGCATGCTGGGCGACTTCTCGCGGCGCCACCTGAACCCCGTGGCGGCCCAGAGGGTGAGGGAACTGGCCCTGTATTCGGGCATCCTCAAGGCCGACGCCCGGGGGCGGGTGCGCTTCCACGTGCCCACCCAGGGCTTCCACGGCGACGTGCGCCTGATGGCCATGGCCGTCGACGGCCGGCGCTTCGGCGCCTCGGACTTCCACTGCAAGGTGGCCGACGACGTGGTTGTGCAGCCGGAGCTGCCGCGCTTCCTGGCGCCGGGCGACAGCCTGCAGGTGCCGGTGATGGTGTTCAACACCACGCCCCGGCCCCTGACGGTGAACCTGAGCCTGAAGGCCTCGGGGCCGGTGGCCCTCCAGGGCGCGGACTTGCGCCGGATCCGCCTGGACGCCATGGGCCAGGCCGAGGCGCGCTTTCCGGCCCAGGCGCTCGAGCAGGCCGGCGTGGCCCGCTTCCACGTGCTGGCCTCCATTCCCGGGGGCAAGAGCTTCCACGACGACGAGGAGCTGGCCGTGCGGCCGGCCCAGCCCCTGGACACCGTGGCGCGCTCCGGCGAGCTGGCCCCGGGGGCGCGGGTGGAGCTGGCCGTGCCGGGGGGCTTCATCCCCCAGGGCCAGCGCGTGCGGCTGACGGTCTCCTCCAGCCCCCTGGTGACCTACCTGCGCAGCCTGGATTCGCTCATCGCCTATCCCTGGGGCTGCAACGAGCAGGTGACCTCGCAGGCCTTCCCCCTGCTCTATTTCAGGGACATGGGCCTGCTCACCGGCCGCTTCTCGGGCCGGGCCGACGCGGTGCAGGACTACGTGCAGGGGGCCGTGGACCGGCTCTGCCGGCAGCAGCTGCCCGACGGCGGGTTCGCCACCTGGCCGGGCCAGACCGAATCCGAACCCTGGCTCTCCAACTACGTCACCGACTTCCTGCTGGAGGCCTCCCGCCTGGGCTACCGGGTGCGGCCTGAAACCCTGGGGCGCATCCGCCAGCGCCTGGGCGCCATGGACGCCCTGGGCACCCCGGGACGGCTGGACCGCAGCGGGGAGAACGTGGAGCGGGACGACAGCGCCTACCTGCTCTACCTGCGGGTGCTGGCCGGGGTCCCGGACCGCGAATCCATGGCGGCGCTGCGCGACCACCATCCGGAAAAGATGCCCCTGACGGACCGCTGCCTGCTGTCCCTGGCCTATTCGGCCCTGGGGGACACGGCCACGGCGCGCTCCCTGCTGCCGGCGGGGCCCCCCCTGCTGACCACCCTGCGCGAGATGGGCGGCGACCTGGATTCGCCCGACCGGGAGCTTTCGCTCAACCTGCTGGCCCTGGCCGAATGCGACCCGCTCTCGCCCCAGGTGGATTCGCTGGTGAAGGACCTGGGCGGGCGGATGAAGGACGGCCATTTCGGCACCACCCAGGACGACGCCTGGGCCTTCATGGCCCTGGGCCGGGCCATTTCCCGGCGGGCTTCCGGCGCGCCCCTGCGGGCCGACTGGGGCCTGAAGGGCGGGGGCTCCTTCCACGACCTGACGGGCGACACCGCCACGCTGGCGGACGCCTCGCTTTCCGGCAGGACCCTGGTGCTGCGCAACCGGGGGAGCCGGCCGGCCTACTACACCCTGCTGGCCGAGGGCTGGCCCCTGAAGCCCCGGGCCGGCGGCGTGGTGGAGGGGATCCGGGTCGAGCGGGAATACCGCGACGAGCAGGGCAGGCCCCTGAACCTGGGGGCCGTGGAGCAGGGCCAGCTGGTGGTGGTGACCCTGAAGGTCACCTGCCTGCGGGCCGTGGACAACCTGGTCATCGACGACCCCCTGCCCGCCGGCCTGGAGATCGACAACCCCCGCCTGCGCTCGCGCGGCAGCCTGGGCTTCGACCCTCCCAACAACCTGGATCCGGCCCGCATGGACTTCCGCGACGACCGGGTGCTGCTCTTCACCGGGCGGGAGGATCCGGGCGAGCTGGACTTCTCCTACAGCGCCCGGGCGGTCACCCCGGGCCGCTTCCGCGTGCCCGGCCTGGAGGCCGAGGCCATGTACGACCCCGACATCCACGGCAGCGCCGGCGGGGGCCAGGACCTGGTGGTGACGGAAAACAGGTTCGACGCCATGGCCCGGTGATCGGGACATCGGAACCGGAACCCTCGAGGGAGGTTGAAGATGAAGACGCGCAGGCTGGGAAGCAGGGGCCCGGTGGTGCCGGCCCTGGGGCTGGGCTGCATGGGCATGAGCCACGCCTACGGAAGGCCGGACCAGGCCGAAAGCCTGGCGACCCTGGACAGGGCGCTGGACCTGGGGATCAACTTCTGGGACACGGCCGAGGCCTACGGGCCCTTCCGCAACGAGGAGCTGCTGGGCCGGGCCATGAAGGGCCGCCGGGACAAGGTGGTGCTGGCCACCAAGATCGCCTGGAGGGACGGGAAAATCGGCCCGGAAAACCTGGACGCCTCGCCCCGGGCCGTCCTCCGGGCCGTGGAAGGGTCGCTGAAGCGTCTGGACACCGACGCCATCGACCTGCTCTACCTGCACCGCCTGGACCCCAAGGTGCCCGTGGAGGACACCATGGGGGCCATGGCCGGGCTGGTGCGTGAAGGGAAGGTGAGGTACCTGGGGCTGAGCGAGGTGGGGCCGAACACCCTCAGGCGGGCGCACGCCGTGCATCCGCTGACGGCCCTGCAGAGCGAGTATTCGCTTTGGGAAACCGGGCTGGAGGAAAAGGTGCTGCCCGTGGCGCGCGAGCTGGGGATCGGCCTGGTGGCTTTCAGCCCGGTGGGGAGGGGCTTCCTGACCGGGACCCTGAAGCGCTTCGAGGACCTGCCCGAAGGCGACATGCGCAGGAACCTGCCCCGCTTCCAGGGGGAGAACTTCGGGGCAAACCTGAGGCTGGTGGAGGCGGTGGCCCGGCTGGCGGGGTCCAAGGGAGCCACGCCCTCGCAGGCGGCCCTGGCCTGGCTGCTGAGCCGGGGCGGGGACGTCGTGCCCATCCCCGGCACCACCCGGGTGGCCCACCTGGAGGAGAACGCCGCGGCGGCGGACCTTGTCCTGGACGCCGGCGACCTGAAGGAGATCGACTCCATCCTGGCGGCCCTGCCGGCCTCGGGCGCGCGCTACAACGAGATGATGATGAAGATGGTGGCCGCGGACTAGGCCTCAGCCGGCCAGCAGCTCGTTGACCCTGGCCATCACCTTGAAGGCGTCGGCCACGTAGAGCACGTCGGCCTTGCCCTGGGCCCAGCCGCAGTTGGCGTCCAGGTTCACGGCGCGGCGGCCGGAGACGAAACGCCATCCCACGGTGTGGGGTTCCTCGCCGTGGCAGCAGGTGGCCAGGCCCTTGGCGTGGCGCGGCGTGGAGCCGGTCTGCCCCACCTGGTTCAGGTGCGTCAGGAAAGACAGGGCCCCGCCCTCCCCCTTCTGGTCCACCACGGATTTGCTGCCCCCCAGCGAGGCCCCCGACTTCCCCAGGAACCCCAGGATGAGCCTTTCGGCCTCGGACACGTGGGCCAGCCCGTCCGCCTGCTTCTTGCACCAGCCGGCCCCGGCCACGAAGAGGAGCGGGGCGTCCGGCCGGATGGTCTGGGCCCCGGAGGAGGGCGAACGCAGCCCCTCCACGCGGGTGCGCGATTCGGGGAGCGGCGCGGGAACCGGGCGCGAAACCAGGTCCCCCGAGGCGGCGTGGGGGGCGAAGACGCCGGGCTCCAGGCTCAAAAACCAGGGCCTGCGTTCGCGCGACACCCTGCCCACCATGCGCTGGCGGTAGAACCAGCGGGTGGCGTGGACGGCGCCCGATTCCGCGCCCAGGGCCGTGGCGTGCGTGTCCACGGCGCCCCGGCAGCGCGCGGAAACCGCGGCCAGCACGCGCTGCAGGCGCGAGGTGGCGGGCGCCAGCACCAGGCTGGCGCCCGAAGCCGCCACCAGGGCCTGGCAGGCCGCGGCGTCGGTGGCGAAGCGGGCCCGGGCCAGGGATTCGTGTTCCACCAGCAGGGCCTCCCCGAAACCCGCGCCGGCCAGCGCCGCGCCCGCCCGGCCGGCCTGGGCCCCGAAGATTCCGGCCAGAAGTTTCGCCCCCTCCAGCCGCGCGGCCAGTTCCCTGGCGGCCGTGGCCGCCTCCAGGGCCGGCTTGCCCAGCCCCCCGTCCTCCTCCGCCGCCACCAGCAACAAGATGGTCTCCATGATCGGTTCCTTTCGCGTGGGACCCCCACCCTGGCCCGCCCCTTTGGGGGAGGGAAAACGCCCCGTTCCGGTGAAGCCTATTTTTCCGCGATCCACTCCACGATTTCCCGGGCGACCTGGTCCTCGGGCATGTCCTTCACCACCCGCGTGTCGCGGCGCTGGCTGGGAAGTTCCACCGAGGAGAGGGCCAGGCCGCCGCCGGTGAGGCGCGAGGGGGCCGCCTTCTGCAGGGCCGGCATGGCCGAGCGCATGTTCAGCATGCCCACCTGGGGGTTGTTGGGAGGCTCGGGCAGGCTTCCGGTGGCCCAGCCCAGAAGGGCCGGCGGGGCGGAAAGCAGGGAGACCTGGTGGCGCCCGCCTTCCACCCTTTCCAGGATTTCCAGGGAGCCGTCGGGTTTCGGCGAGGCCTGATCCACCCCCTGGAACTGCTCGGAAATGCCCAGCATCTCGCCCAGGATGGCGAGCGTGGCCCCGGCGCCCCGCGAGGCCGATTCCCAGCCGCCGAAAAGCAGCAGGCGCGACCTGTCCAGGCCGGCGATGGAATTCACCGCGGCCGCCAGGGCCGAGGCGCACTCGGCCGCGTCGCTGAACCCGCCCGCCTGGGCGTCCACGGCCACCAGCTCGAAGGCCGCCTTCTGGGCCAGGGCCATGAGCACCTGCTGCAGCTTGGCCTTGGGGGCCGCCGAGACCAGCCAGACCCTGCTTCCCGGGTTTGCCCTGGCCAGCGAGTCGGCCTCAAACAGCGCGCTGGCGGCCCAGGGGTCCAGGATGGCGGGCAGCATGGATTCGTTCTTCAGCCCCCAGCCGGCCGGGCCCTGGACCGGCTCGAGGGTCTGGAGCGGGTCGGGCACCAGGCCCCCGCAGACGACGACGTGAAAGACGGGCATGCGACCTCCTCGCGTTCGGGAAAGATTCAGAAGCCGATCCTTCTTTGCGGAGCCTCCGGCTCCCGCATCAGCGTCCCACGTTTAAGGTCGCAATTTGCGATCTTAAAGAGCCGGCCTCACCACCGGAAAGTTGGAACATGAAGTCCGGAGGAAACCGTCGCCAGTTTCTTTTCACCTGTTCGATCAGCCTGCCGGTGGACACTCCGTGCAGCACGGCCAGGTCGGCGTCCGGCATGACCTTCTGTCCGCGCAAGGGCCTTCTCCGGGCAATGGGTCAGTTTTCCGCGCTGTGCAGGCCGCCGGCGCCGGCGCGGAAGTCCAGGTTGGTCTGGCCGGTGGCGGGTTCGGCCACCTTGGCGCAGTTCCACAGGCAGGCCCCGCAGTGCACGCATTTTTCGCGGTCGAAGACCGGCACGCCGTCGGCTCCCGGGGTGAGGGCCTGGCCGGAGCACATGTCCACGCAGACCTTCTCGCCGCAGTCGGCGCAGAGTTCGGGCTTGAGGATGACCACGTGGTCGGCGTAGCGGCCCGAGGCCCGCACCTTGCCGCCCTTCAGCAGGGCGTCCTGGTGCGAGACCAGCAGCCTGCCGTCCAGGGTGGGTCGGGGCCAGCCGGCCGCGTCCATCAGGCCGTCGTGCACGCCCCGGCCTCCGGCCTGGGACTGGCGGCGCAGTTCCGCCGCCTGGGCGGCGTCCAGGCGGCCGGCGGCGTACTTCTCAAGGGTCGGCACGCGCTGGTGGGGCTGAAGGGGCCGGCCGGGCCAGCCCAGAAGGCCTTTGCTGAAGCCGGTGAGGGCCATGCCCAGCATGCCCTGCACGAAGCCCTTCTGGAATCCGTCGCGGGCCTTCCTGCCGGCCCGTCCCTCGCGTTCCACCCAGCTGGAGCGGCGCCGGCGCACGTAGGCCTTTTCCAGGTTTTCCCTGTCGAAGGGCAGGCCCCGCCGCCAGAGCTCCACCACGGCCCTGCCCAGCTGCACCCCGGTGGTCCAGGCCTCGTCCACGCCCGAGCCGGTGAGCACGTTGGTGCTGCCCGAGTTCTCGCCGACGCGCGCCCATCCGTCGCCCACCAGGAAGGGTTCGCCCCGGATGCCGGATTCCAGCAGGCTCTTGGCGCCCCAGGACTTCATCTCCGAGCCGCGCAGGTGCCTCCACAGGGCCGGGTGCTGCATCCAGTGCTGCAGGTATCGGTAGGCCGTGCGGCCCGGGTTGTCGAACCAGGAAGGCACGAAGATGCCGGCGCTGGCCAGGCGGTTGGGGTAGACGTAGAGGAAGCCGAAGATCTCGGGCTCCGGATACCCCAGGGTGTGGATCACGGTGCCGGGCTTCAGGGGGCAGTCCGGGGACAGTTCCACCACCGCCTTCATCCCCACGGCCCATTCGTGGCGCTGGGCGCCCTTGGGCAGGCCGAAGTGGCGGTCCAGCTGGCGCCCCACCTGGCCCACCGGCCCGTCGCCGACCACGGTCAGCGCGGCGCGCACGTCCATGCCGGGAAGGTAGCCCGGCTCCAGGTTGCCGCGCGCGTCCACCCCCTGGTCGGCCAGGCGCACGCCCTCCACCCGGCCGTTTTCGATGAGCGCGCCGGCCACCGGGCTGGCCGGCCAGACCTGGGCCAGGCCCGTGGACATCAGCAGGCCGCCCACCCACTGGTTGAACTGGCCCAGCGAGAAGGTGAAGCCCCCCTTCTTGTGCAGGAAGGAGGGCACGTAGGGAAGCCGGAAGGCGTGGTCCCTGGCAAGGAAGGGGAGGGACTTCAGGAGCCGGTCGGCGGCTCTCACCAGGGCGGGCCTGCGGCTGGCTCCCAGGGGGTCCAGCAGGTAGAGCACCTGCTCCTCGGCCACCTCGGAATACAGGGGGAGGCTGCCGAAGTCCAGGCCGGGGAAGGATTCCTTCAGGCCCCGGCCCCGCGTCACCACGCCCGAGACGCCGTAGCCCAGGTCGTCGGCCCGCTCGTAGCACAGCACCTGCGGGGGCGCGCCGGGCATCACCCGGCTTTCCAGGGCCGGGGCGCCGTCGGCTCCCGCCAGGCCCTGGGTGAGGGTCATGAGGAACCCGGCCGTGGCCGGGCCGAAGCCCACGCAGACCACGTCGGCCCGCATGCTGGGGCGCTGGAATTCGGGCTGGGAGGGCGTCACTGGGGGTAGTCCAGGGCCTCGGGGATCATCACCCGGGCCAGGGCCCGGGCGGCCCGGTCCTTGGCCAGCCGGCAGCCCGTCAGGCAGGCGTCCAGGCGCGAGCGCAGGCGCAGGAAGGCCGGCAGGCCCGCGGTGGAGGGGCAGGGGCCGCGCTTGGACGGCGGCTTGCCGTCCCGGTCCAGCACGTCGGAATAGCCGTAGGCCACGCTGTCCAGGCCCGGGGCGTAGGGCTCCAGCCCGTCCAGCTCGGCCTGGCTGAAGCAGGCCTGGCAGGCCTCGGCGTCCCACACGGGATGCCGCTGGTAGCCCAGCACCAGCTCGGCGCAGAGGCGTCCGGCCTCGCCGCAGGCGCGGGCGGCCTGCACCTGGGCCAGGTCGGTCAGGAAGGCCAGCGTGGAGGGCAGGGTCTCGGCCAGGGCGGGGTTGGCCGCGCCCCTGGCCTCCAGATCGGCCAGGTCCAGGATCTGCTGGCGCGAGGCCAGCAGCCAGCACAGCGCGTCGGCCAGGGGGAAGGTGACCCCCTGGCGGTTGGGGCCGAACAGCCGGGTTCCGTCGGCGTCGGTGGAATCCTGCAGGTGCCCCAGGGTCCACAGCCAAAGCTGCATGGCCGTGCCCAGGCCGCAGGCGCCGGTCTCGGGCCTGCGGGCGGCCAGGGACTTCAGGTCGCGGATCCACTGCCGGAACTGCTCCAGGAACAGGGGCTGGGCCATGGTCAGCGAAAGCTGGCGGCGCTGCACGGCCTCGGGCCCCTCGTAGGTGGCCTCCAGCTGGGCGTCCATCCATTTGTGGCCCAGGAAACCCGGGCAGTCCTCGGTGATGCCGTAGCCGCCCATCAGGCTGACGGCCTCGCGCATGGCGTTGGCGCCCTGGCCGGTGTTCCACAGCTTGGTGGCCGGGCAGACCACGTTGGCCACCGAATCCAGGGCGGCGAAACGCAGCAAGGGGTCCCCGCCCGGGGCCGCGGACTTTCCGGCCCGCACCAGCTCCGCGGCGCGCGCCTCCACGCCCGCCATCTCCTTCATGCGGGCCCGGGCCCCCTGGACCCCGCGCCGCGCCAGCTCGCGGTTTTTCTCCTTCTCCAGCGGGTCCAGCTCGTCGTAGAGGCGGGCGGTGGCGAAGCCCAGCGAGGCGCCGGCCTCGCCCATGGCCCAGACGTCCACCAGGCGGTGCAGGGCGTCCTCCTTCATCTGGATCCCCAGGTCGTGCCGGGGCGTGCCGGGCTGCACCGTGGCGCCGCCACGGAAGCGCTGGCGCTGGTAGCGGATGACCGGCTCCACGGCCGAGAGCAGTTTGGCGGAGGTCATAAGCCCCACGGTGACCCGGGTGCGCTTGAAGACCGCCTCGATGACCTCGGCGTGGCTGTAGTTGGGCACGATCACCCCGTCCTTCACGGTGTAGCCCCCCACGATGCGCGAGGCCGGGATTTTCAGGCGGAAATTGGGGTCGCGGGTGGAGGAGAGCTGGTGGACCAGCTTGCGGGTGGCGGCGCCACGGTCGAAGAGTCCCGGGTCGCCCTCCTCCAGGATGACCATGCAGGACGACTTCACCCGCCTGTCGTCGGTGTCCACGGCCGCGGTGACGATGCCGGCGTAGTCCATGTTGGTGATGAAGCGGCCGCGCTTGTCGATTTCCAGCAGGGGCTCCCCGCCCTCCTTCCATTCGGCCACCCGCACCTTGCCGCACAGCAGCCCCGTCTCCACCCCCACGAAGGGCAGGGGTTCGGTGAGCGCGAAGGCGGCCCGCAGGGGCCTGCGGGCCTCGCCCGGCTTGGGGGGCGAGGCCAGGGACATGTAGCGCTCCACCTGTTGCGGGGTGCCCACCTCGTGGATGGGGGCCAGGCCCAGGTTTCCGGCCTGCGAGGCCGTGGCGGCCCCGCCGTCGACCGAGGCCAGTTCAAAGGCGATCAGCCCCAGGGCCAGGTGCTTGGGGCCCTCAAAGAGGCCCCCATGGGCCGGGTCCAGGAAGGCGGCCGTGACCCCGGATTCGTCGAAGGCCTTCAGCAGCGCGTCCTTGTCCTTGTTCCAGTCGTGGCTGGCGCGGCCGCCCTGGGCCACCAGGCGGGCCACCGGGCCCCGGGCCACGGAGCGGGCGGACTGGACCAGCATCTGCAGCTCGAACCGGTCCTGGAATCCCCACAGAATCTGTCGGATCTCGTCCCCGGGAAGGGTCTGCAGCAGGGGAAGGGAAGGCGTGGCGGTGGAGGGCTGGCTCATGGCGTCTCCTTCGATGCGAACGTCTCCGCGGTCGGAAGGGATTTGCCTTGTGCCCGGCCCCGTTATGCGGAAGGGCGGCACGGTCCGCGGTCAAAAACAGATTTAAACGCCCGGCCCGGTGGAAAGCTTTGACGAGGGTCAAGGTGGGAAATTTGTATTGGGGGTCAAGCTTCAGGAGCCTGCTATAATGCCCCTGACCGAACCACCGCCCCGGCCTGGACAGGCCCGGTGCGGGACGGCTCTGAGGGAGGCCGCGCGTCCGTGAAAACTTTCCGCCCCAAACACCCCCGCCTGGCGGCCCTGGCCGGCCTGCTCGCGCTGGTCTGGCTGGCCCTGCGCGCCAGCCCCCTGCCGGACCGGGGGCTGCTGACCGACTATTCCACCTATTTCACGGCCGCGGATGGAAGCCTCCTGAGGCTGGAGCTGTCGCCCAGCGGCAAGCTGCGCCTGAAGATGCCGCTTTCCGACTTTTCTCCGGAGCTGGTGCGGGGTTTCCTGGCCTATGAGGACCGCTGGTTCTTCTGGCACCCCGGCATCAACCCGGTGGCGGTGCTGCGGGCGGCCTGGCTGGACCTGCGGCACCGCCGGGTCCTTTCCGGGGCCTCCACCATCACCCTGCAGGTGGCCCGCATGATGGACCCCCAGCCGCGCACCTTGTGGGCCAAGCTGGTGGAGGCCCTGCGGGCGTTGCAGCTGGAGGCCCGCTTCAGCAAGCGCCAGATCCTGGACCTGTACTTGAACAGCGTGCCCATGGGGGGCAACGTGGAGGGCGTGGGCGCGGCCTCCTACCTCTACTTTGGAAAGCCGCCCGGCGCGCTCTCCCTGGGCGAGGCCGCGCTCCTCATCGGCCTGCCGCGCTCGCCGGAACAGCGCCGGCCCGACCTGCACCCGGAGGCGGCCCTGCGCGCCCGCGACCAGGTGCTGGGGCGCATCCTTCCGCGACTCAGGGTGCCGCCCTGGGCGGCGCGGGAAGCCTATGCCTGCGGCCTGCCCAGGCACCGGCGCCCCGACCCCCTGCGCATGCCCCTGCTGGTGCGGCGCTGCGGGGAGCTGGCCCCCTCGCAGGGCCGGGGCTGGCGCCTGACCGTGCGGCCCAACCTTCAGGAGCTTTGCCGGGGACTGCTGGCCCAGGCGGTGAGGGCGCGGCGCGGCCAGGGCCTGGCCAACGGCGCCCTGATCGTGGTGGACAACCGCGACCTGCGGGTGCTGGCCTACGTGGGCAGCCCGGATTTCCACGACCCGCGCGGCGGCCAGATCGACGGGGCCGACATCCCGCGCTCCCCGGGCTCGGCCCTCAAGCCCCTGCTCTACGGGCTGGCCCTGGACCAGGGCCTGATCACCCCGCGGTCGGTGCTGATGGACATCCCCCGCGACTTCGCCGGGTTCAAGCCGGCCGACTACGAGCCGGGCTTCCTGGGCCCGGTGACCGCCCGCGACGCCCTGGCGCTTTCGCTCAACGTGCCGGCCGTGGAGCTGGAGGAGCGCCTGCAGCGGGGGGAGGACCTGCTGGACCTGCTGCGCCGCGCCGGCTTCAACGACCGGGGACGCCTGGCCCTGCGGCCCGGGCTTTCGGTGGCCCTGGGGGCCTACCCCGTCACCCTGGAGGAGATGGCCCGCCTGTACGCCTGCCTGGCCGGAGGGGGGGTGCTGAAGGGCCTGCGCTTCTTCGACAACCAGCCGCGGGACCCGGGCCGCCGCCTGCTCTCGCCGCAGGCCTGCTACCTGGTGCTGGAGATGCTCTCAAGGGTGAAGCGGCCGGACCTGCCCAGCAACTGGGAGTTCTCGCCGCACCTCAGCCGGGTGGCCTTCAAGACCGGCACCTCCTTCGGCCTGCGCGACGCCTGGTGCATGGGCGTGACCCCGCGCTACACCGTGGGCGTTTGGCTGGGCAACGCCGATTCCAACGGGTCGCCGGCCCTCATCGGCGCCAAGGCCGCCGCCCCCCTGATGATGGAGGTGATGGACCGCCTGTCCGCCTCCACCGACGACTGGTTCTCCCGGCCGCCGGGCATCGCCTGGCGCAGGGTCTGCGCGGTGTCGGGGCAGCCGGCCGGCCCCTGGTGCCGGGACACCGTGGAGGACGAGTACATCCCGGGCGTCAGCCCCATGCAGGCCTGCCAGGTGCACCGGGCCTTCTGGGTGCGCAGGCGGGACGGCCTGAGGGTGGAGCCGGGGTGCATGGACGGGCCGGCAAGCCGGTACGAACGCAGGGTTTTCGCGGTGTGGCCGCCCGACCTGACCCGCTTCCTGAGGGCCTCGGGCCGCCCCTACCAGAAGCTGCCGGCCCTGGCCCCGGGCTGCGGCCCGGCCCCGGGCCTGGCCGGCCCGGTGATCACCAGCCCGCGCCCCGGGGGCGTGTACCGCATCACCGCCGCGCTGCCCGCGGACCGGCAGCGCCTGGCCTTCGCGGCCCAGGCCGGGCCGGACACGCGCCGGCTCTACTGGTTCCTGGGCGGGACGCTTCTTTTCCAGGGAGGGCCGGACGAGGTGTTCTACTGGAAGCCCAGCCCCGGCGGCTTCCACGTGTCGGTGCTGGACGACGAGGGGCGTTCCTCCCGGGCGGATTTCCGGGTGCTGCGCGAGGGCAGGTAGGCGGGGCAAAAAAAAGCCCCGCCGGAGGGTTCCGGCGGGGCTGGAGGCCCGGAAACGGGGCCTTACTTCTTGGCGGGAGCGGCCTTGGCGTCCTTGGCGTCGGCCGCGGGGGCCTTGGCGCCCTCCTTCTCGGCGCGCTTGGCCTCCTTCTCCTTCTCGCCGATGACCTCGGGCTGGTCCGTGGTTCCGGCCGCGGCCGCCGCGGGGGCTTCCTCCTCCACCGCGGCCACGTGGGCCAGCACGGCGTGGGGGTCGTCCAGGAAATCCACGCCTTCGCTCCGGGGCAGCTGCTCAAGCAGGATGGACTGGTCCAGCCCCAGGTTGGAGACGTCCACCTTGATGGCCGAGGGGATGGCCGAGGGCAGGCAGCGCACGTTGAGGGAGCGCACCCCGTGCTCCAGGATGCCGCCCTCCTTGGTTCCGGCCGCCACGCCTTCGAGCCGCACGGGCACCTTCAGCTTCAGCTTGGAGGCGGGGTCCACCAGGTAGAAGTCCACGTGCCAGAGCTTCGACTTCACCGGCTCACGCTGGACTTCCTTGAACATCACGGTCCTTTCGCTGGTGCCGCCCTTTTCGTCGGCCAGCTTCATGGTCAGAAGGGCGTTGAGCCCCATGGTCTTGGCGATGAGGGCGTTCATCTCCTTGTCCTCCAGCTCCACGGCCTGGGATTCCTTGCCCTGGCCGTAGACCACCCCGGGGACCCTTCCGTTGCGCCTCAGGGCCCCGGCGTGGGCCTTGCCCTTCTGGGTCCTGACCTTGGCTTCAAACGAGTACTGCTGCGGCATGATCCTGCCTCCTGCTTGCGTCCGCCTGTTCAAGGGGCGGACTGGATAGGGCCCCCGTATCACCTCGGCACGGCGGCCAGGCGGCGGGGGCGTTTCAAAAAAACGGGGTACGCGAACCTCAATTCAACAGCGAGCTGACCGAGGTCTCGTTGTGGATCCTCAGGATGGCCTCGCCGAAGAGGCGGGCGATGGACAGCACGCGGATCTCGGAAAGCATCTTTTCCGGCGGCAGGGGGATGGTGTTGGTGACCACCACCTCGGTGAAGCCGGCCTGCTTGATCTTGGCGACCGCCTCGCCGGAGAAGACCGGGTGGGTGCAGCAGGCGTAGAGGCTCTGGGCCCCGTTGGATTTCACGAACTGGGCCGCCTCGCACAGGGTCCCCCCCGTGGCGATCATGTCGTCGGGAATGAGCACGTTCTTGCCCATCACGTCGCCGATGAGCGCCATGGCCTTCACTTCCTTGTCGCCGGAGCGCTTCTTGTCCACGATGGAAAGGCCGGTGTTCATCTTTTCGGCGTAGAGCCAGGCCAGCTTGATGCCGCCCACGTCGGCCGTGGCCAGGGCCAGGTCCTTGACGGCCTTCTTCTTGAAGTAGTCGATGATCACCGGCGCGGCCATCAGGTGGTCCACCGGGATGTCGAAGAAGCCCTGGATCTGCTGGGCGTGGAGGTCCATGGTCAGCAGGCGGTCCGCGCCGGCCTGGGTGAGCAGGTTGGCGATGAGCTTGGCCGTGATGGGCACGCGGGGCTGGTCCTTGCGGTCCTGCCGGGCGTAGCCGTAGAAGGGAACCACCGCGGTGATGCGCCGGGCGGAGGCCCGCCGGAAGGCGTCGATCATGATGAGAAGTTCCATCAGGTTGTCGTTGACCGGCGGGCAGGTGGACTGCAGCAGGAAGACGTCGGTGCCGCGCACGTTTTCCATGATCTTGACCTTGATCTCGCCCTCGGGGAAGCGCCCCACCTCCATGCGGCCCAGCGGGATGTTGAGGGTTTCGGAGATCTCGCGGGCCAGGCCCGGGTTGGAATTACCGGCGAAAATTTTCAGCTCGTTGGACATGGTTCCTTCCAAGAGGGTGCGGGCGCGGCCGGGAGGCCGGGCCCGGTCAGGAGCGCTTCTTCAATATCCGGGCGGGCACGCCCACGGCCAGGGACCCGTCCGGCAGGTCGCGGCCCGCCAGCACCACGGCCCCGGCGCCGGTCCTGGCCCGGTTGCCCATGTTCACCGGGGCCACCAGCACGGTGCCCGATCCGGTGAAGGAGCTCCGGCCCAGGCGCGTGGGGTGCTTGGCCTTGCCGTCGTAATTGGCGGTGATGGTGCCGGCCCCGATGTTGGAGCCCCCGCCCACCGTGGCGTCGCCCAGGTAGGACAGGTGGTTGGCCTTCACGCCGGGGCCCAGGCGCGCGTTCTTGAATTCGCAGAAGTTGCCCAGGTGGGCGTCCCGCCCCACCACCGTGCCGGGACGCAGGCGCGACCAGGGGCCGACCCGCGCGCCGGCGGCCAGGCGCGAACCCTCCACCACGGAGCGCAGGACGCGGCATTCCGGACCGACCACGCTGTCACGCACCTCGGTGAAGGGCCCGATCTGGCAGCGCGGCCCCACCCGGGTGTTCCCTTCCAGGAACGTGAAGGGACGCACCACCGTGTCCGCCCCGATGAAGACGGTGTCGTCGATGTAGGTGCTGGAGGGGTCCACCAGGGTCACGCCGGCCTCCATCCAGCGCCGGTTGACGCGGCCCCGCAGGATGGCCTCGGCGCGGGCCAGCTCCACGCGGTTGTTCACCCCCAGGGCCTCCTGGGGATCCGGGCAGGCCTGCACCCCGCAGGAATGCCCTTGCGCCTTCAGCCAGGCCAGCACGTCGGTCAGGTAGTACTCGCCCTTGGAATTGTCCGGCTTCAGGGCCGAAAGAGCCTTCCAGATGAGCGGGGATTCGAAGCAGTAGACCCCGGCGTTCACCTCGCGCAGGGCGCGCTGGGCCGGGCTGGCCTCGCGTTCCTCCACGATGGCCGCCAGGCCGCCCCGCGGATCGCGCAGCACGCGGCCGTAGCCGCTGGGGTCGTCGGGCACCGCGGCCAGCACGGTGGCGGCGTGCCGGCGCGCGCGGTGGGCCCGCAAAAGGGCCTTCAGCGTCGCGGCGCGCAGCAGGGGGCCGTCGCCTCCGGCCACCAGCAGGGTTCCGCGGAAGGATCCCAGGGCGGCGCGGGCGCAGGCGAGCGCGTGGCCCGTGCCCCGGGGCTTCTCCTGCGGGGCCCAGTCCACGCCCGCGGGCAGGGCCCGCTTGACGGCCTCGGCCCCGTGGCCCACCACGGCCACCAGGCGCGAGGCGCCGGCCTTCTTCAGGGCCGCCAGGGGATATTCCAGCATGGGGCGGCCGGCAAGGGGGTGCAGGACTTTGGGCAGGGCGGAACGCATACGGGTTCCGGCCCCGGCGGCCAATACCACGGCGGCACAGGAGGGCATACTCGGCTCTTGTCGGTCTGGACGCCGCGCGAGGCGCGGCAAAAAAAAAGACGGGCGAACCCGTCTTTAAAGCATACAAAATTATCAGAACCGCGCCGGACTGTCAACTTTTTTACGGGTCCAGGCGGCTTTTTGGCCATGTTTTTGCGTTAAAGTATTCATACAAATCTGCTAGGTTT
>JAJYGY010000288.1 GCA_021790555.1 bacterium | reverse complement strand
TGGCGCTGATCCCGTTTTCCTGCTCGGCCATGGAGCAGGCGGGCCTGATCCTCTACTCGCAGGGCTTTCACGGGCCGTGGAAGCTCCACTTCAGGCAGGAAAGGGCGCAGTAGGGCCCCGGCACCACGCAAAAAAAAGGGGGGCGGCCAAAGGCCGCCCCCCTTTTTTTGCGTCCTGCCCGGCTGCTCAGAGGCCCGAAAGGAATTCAAAGACGCGGTCCCAGGCGCCGGGAAGCGCCTCGTGGGCGTGGTCCGGGTACAGCAGCATGTCCTTGCGGGAGCGGATCTTGTTGTAGGCCGCGAATTGCGTGGAGGGGGGGCAGACCTGGTCCATCATGGCCGTCACCATCAGGGCCTCGGCGCGGATGCGTCCGGCCAGCAGGCGCACGTCGATGTAGCCCAGGCGCGTGAACAGCTCGCGCTCGCGCTGGTGCAGGGGGTCCCGCTGGCGGAAGAACTCGCGGATTTCCTGGTAGGGGGTGTCGGCGAGCTCCATTTCGTAGACCCGTTGGAAGTCGCAAAGGAAGGGATACAGGGAGGCGGCCTTCCTGATTCCGGGCTGCAGGGCCGCGCAGGCGAGGGTGAGGGCCCCGCCCTGCGAGGCTCCCGCGCAGGCCACCCTGGCCGGATCCACCTCGGGCAGGGCGAAGGCGATGCCGGCGAGCTGGGCCGCGTCCAGGAAGACCTGGCGGAAGTACAGCTTGTCCGGGGCGTCGTCCAGGCCCCGGGCCAGCAGGCCGAACTGGGTGGGCCCGGAGATTCCTCCCGCGTCCTGGGAAGTCCCCGCCTGGCCGCGGCAGTCCATGGCCAGCACCGAAAAGCCCAGGGCGACCCAGTTCAGCTTGTCGTTCCAGTCGCCGCTGGAACCGGAATAGCCGTGGAACAGCAGCAGGGCCGGGTGGCGGCCGTCCGCGGCCCTGGGCCTGAGGTACTTGGCGTGCACCCGCGCGCCGCCCACGCCGGTGAAGTACAGGTCGAAACAATCCGCCTGGGAACACTGGAACCCGGAGGGCCGCAGCTCCACGGCGGGATCCAGGGCCCGCATCTCGGCCAGGCCCCGGTCCCAGTACTCGTCGAAGTCGTGGGGGCAGGGGTTCTTGCCGTGGTACTTGCGCATCTCCTCCATGGGCAGGTCGAAAAGGGGCATGGCAATCCTCGAAGGGGGGGCGGAAGTCAGGCCTGGAGCCGGCGCCGCACCTGCTCGACGCGCAGGGCCTTCCCGGTGGCCTCGTCCACCTCCACCAGCAGGCCCCACAGCTGAACGTCGCCCCCGGCCACCTCGTACTTGATCTTGGTCTGCAGCAGGAACTTCTGGAAGATGATCTCCTTCTTCATGCCGATGACGGAATCATAGGGCCCCGTCATCCCAAGGTCGGTGATGGCGGCCGTGCCCTGGGGGCTGATCCGGGCGTCCGCGGTGGGGATGTGGGTGTGGGTGCCGGCGCAGACGCTCACCTCCCCGTCCAGCCAGGCGGCCAGGGCCACCTTCTCGGCCGTGGCCTCGGCGTGGAAGTCCACCACCAGCACCTTCAGGCCCTGGCCTTTCAGGGCCCCGGCCAGCTGCCTGGACAGGCGGAAGGGATCGTCGATGGGCAGCATGAAGGAGCGCCCCTGCAGGTTGATCACGCCCACCCGCCCCCCTCCGGCGGCCTGGAAAATATGGTGGCCCTTTCCGGGGGCGCCTTCGGGGTAGTTGGCGGGCCGCAGCAGGTTGGGGAAGGACTGGAAGGCGGCCGGCCATTCCTTGTTGTCCCAGACGTGGTTGCCGGAACTGAAGACGTCCACCCCGCAGCGGGCCAGCTCCTGCAGGGTCTTGGGGGTGACGCCGAACCCGTGGGCCAGGTTCTCCACGTTGGCCATCACGAAGTCCAGCTTCAGGTCGCGCCTCAGGTCCGGAAGCAGGCGGGCGCAGGCCTCGCGTCCGGGTTCGCCGATGATGTCGCCGATCAGGAAGAGGTTCATTTGGCGTACTCCACCGCCTTGGTCTCGCGGATGACCGTGATCTTGATCTGGCCCGGGTATTCCAGGTCGTCCTCCACCCGGCGGGCCACGTCCTTGGCCAGCTGGAAGGCCTCGGCGTCGGAAACCAGGGTGTGCTCCACCATGATGCGCACCTCGCGGCCCGCCTGCAGGGCGTAGGCCTGGGTCACGCCCTTGAAGCCCAGGGAGATCTCCTCGAGTTTCTTCAGGCGCTTGATGTAGGTCTCCAGGCTCTCGCGCCGGGCCCCGGGACGCGAGGCCGAGATGGCGTCGGCGGCCTGCACGATCATGGCCTCCACGCTCTGGAACTCCACGTCGTTGTGGTGGGCCTCGATGCAGTGGATCACCGCCGGGCTTTCGTTGTAACGGCGGGCAAGCTCCACGCCGATGGCGGTGTGGGTGCCCTCCTTCTCCTGGTCGGCGGCCTTGCCGATGTCGTGCAGGAAGGCCCCCCGCCGGGCCACGGCCGCGTTGGCTCCCAGCTCGGCCGCCATCACCGAGGCCAGGTGGGCGCATTCCAGGGAGTGCAGCAAAATGTTCTGGCCGTAGCTGGTGCGGTACTTCAGGCGCCCCAGCAGGCGCACCAGCTCGGGGTGCAGCGAGCTGACGCCCGCCTGCAGGCAGGCCTGCTCGCCGGCCTCCTTCACCTGGACCTCCAGCTCCTCGCGCACCTTGGAGACGACCTCCTCGATGCGGCTGGGGTGGATGCGGCCGTCGGCCAGCAGCTTTTCCAGCGACAGGCGCGCCACCTCGCGCCGCAGCAGGTCGAAGCTGGAAAGGATGACGGTTTCGGGGGTGTCGTCGATGATCAGGTCGACCCCGGTGGCGTTCTCCAGGGCGCGGATGTTGCGGCCTTCGCGGCCGATGATGCGGCCCTTCATGTCCTCGCTGGGGATGCTCACGACCGACACGGTGCTCTCCACCGTGTGCGGGGCCGCCCAGCGCTGGATGGCCGTGGCGATGATGCGCTTGGCCTTGCGGTCGGCCGTCTCGCGGGCCTCGTCCTCCATCTTCTTCAGGGCGGAGGCCATCTCCAGGCGGGCGCTTTTTTCGATGGATTCCAGCAGCAGCTTCTTGGCCGCCTCGCTGGAAAGGCCCGAGAGGCGCTCCAGCTTCTGGCGCTCCTCGTGCAGCGCGCGTTCCAGGTCGGCCTGCAGCTTGCGGACGCCCTGGTCGCGGGCCTCGAGCTGGCGCTCCTTCTCGTCCAGGTCGGCGTCCTTGCGGTCCTGGTTTTCCAGCCGCTTTTCAAGCGCCTCTTCCTTGGCGGCCAGGCGCTTCTCCAGGCCCTGGAGCTCCTGGCGCCGCAGGTTGGAATTCTCCTCGAACTCGCTGCGCTCCTTGTAGAGCTGGTCCTTGGCCTCGAGCAGGGCCGCCTTCTTCCTGGTTTCGGCCTCGGCTTCGGCGTTGCGCAGGATCTTGGAGGCCAGGGCCTCGGTTTCGGAAACCTTGGAGGCCTCGGCGTACTTCTGGTACACCAGGTGCAGCACGAAACCAAGGCAGACGGAGCCCAGGAGGGCAAGCGCGAGCAAAGGGGTGGTCATGGTCGGCTCCTTGGCGGGCGGGGATGTCCCCGAAGGGGACGTCCCCAGGAAGCCGGTTCAGGCGCGGGGCGTGAGCCCCCGGGGAAGGCGGAAGGTTCAGGAGGAGGGGTAAGGCTTCAGAAGACGATGGACCTTGCCCGCAAGCGGGCCGCTCCGCCCGGCGCCCCCTGCCGCCAGGGCGCCAAAACGCCGGGGCGGAGTAGGACGGAAAACGCGGAACGGACCCGCCCGACCGGGCAGGCAAACCTGCTGTTCATGCCAAAAAGGGGCCGCGTGGACGCGCCCGGTACAAGACCGGGCGACGCCACCAGGCGTTCCGGCAGGCGTGCCATCACATGTGCCGGCACGCCTGCCATGACCCCCATCAAAAATATCAGCAAAAACAAAAGCTCCATCACTTCTGACCCAGGCTGGAAGGCCTGGCTCCCCGAGAACATTCGTTTCTTTCCCGGCCGAAACCGGATGTCGGCATTTTTATGGCTGGTATTTTTTTTGTCAAGCTACATTTTATAAATAGGGAGGGATAATTCGGAACGGCAAAAATTTCATGATGTGAAATCAAGAAACCGGGTTTTTTCCGGGGTCAGGAGGCTTTGTTGAGCATCATTTCGAGATTTGATTTCAATTCTTCATAGGGGAGGCAGCCCTGGGCCAGGGTTTCGGATTCCCCCTCCAGCCCGAGCAGCAGGCAGGGAAAACCCTCCACCCCCAGGCTCTGGGCCAACTGGAAGTCCGCCAGGGTTTCCTTGCGGGCCTGGATGGAGTGGAACTTCCGCTCGAAGGCGGCTGCGTCCAGGCCCAGGGTCTGGGCCACGGCGACGAAGGTCCCGGTTTCGGTGGGATCGCGGTTGTCCCGGAAAAAGGCCCGCTGCAGGGCCTCGTGGTATTCGAAAACCCCGGCGGGCGCCAGTTGGCGCGCCGCCACCACGGAGCGGCAGGCCGGCTCGGTGTCCCACAGGAAATCCCGGCGCTCGAGGATGCCGGGATGAAAGGCCTGTCCCGTCGCCTGGGCCACCCTGGGCCAGGCGTCGGCCAGCTCCTCCTTGTAGGCCGGGTCCAGCCTCCTGGCAGTCACGCCCGGGTACAGCCCCCCCAGCAGGATGCGGAAGGAAAGCCTTCCCCCGAATTCCTCCCTCGCCCTCCTGAAGGCGGGCGCGAAGCCCCAGCACCAAAAGCACATGGGGTCGCCCACGTAAACCAGTTCCGCTTCCGGCAATCCAGCCTCCTGTTGGTCGAGAACACGGTATAACCCGGCCCCGGCCCGGCGCGCAAGCCAATTCCGGCGCCGCCCGGGGATAAGGCCTTGAAGGACCGGCCGGCCTGGGGTATTTTTCTGTGCCATGGAGCCCAAGAAACGCGGAACCCGAACCGGCTACACCACCGGCGCCTGCGCCACGGCCTGCGTGGCCGGAGCCCTGGCGGCCCTGGCCTCCCGCAAGCCCCAGGAGGAGGCTGTCATCACCCTGCCCGGCGGCCAGCGGCCCGCCTTCAGGCTGGTCTCCTGCGAGATCGGCGCGGAAGAGGCGGCCTGCTCCACCCTGAAGGACGGCGGCGACGACCCGGACGTCACCCACGGGGCCGAGATCTCGGCCCGCGTCCGCCTCACCGGACGCGCCGGCGAGGTGCGGTTCCTCAGGGGCGAAGGCGTGGGCGAGGTCACCAAGCCCGGCCTGGGCCTGGAGGTGGGCGGCCCGGCCATCAACCCGGTGCCGCGCCGTATGATGACCGAGCACGCCCTGGAGGCCCTCCGGAGCATGGGCCTGGAGGCCAGGGGCGTGGACATCACCGTGTCGGTGAAGGACGGGGCCGAAATCGCCAGGAAGACCCTCAACGCCCGCCTGGGCATCCTGGGCGGCATCAGCATCCTGGGCAAGACCGGCATCGTCTACCCCTATTCCAACGCGGCCTACATCGCCTCCATCGAGCAGGGCATCGACGTGGCCCTCAGCCAGGGCAGCCGGTCCGTGGTGCTGACCACGGGCGGCCAGACCGAGAAGTTCGCCATGGCCCTGCTGCCCGGCCTGCCCGAGGCCGCCTTCGTGCAGATGGGGGACTTCGTCAACAAGGCCCTGGAGCACGCCGCCCGTTGCGGGGTCCGGCGCTGCCTGCTGGTGGGGCAGCCCGGCAAGGTGGCCAAGCTGGCCCAGGGCGAAATCTACACCCACGCCGGCCGGAGCGAGGTGGACATGGGCTTCCTGGCCGGCCTGGCCGGCGAGGCCGGGGCCGACCCGGGTTTCCAGGAGGAG
>JAJYGY010000243.1 GCA_021790555.1 bacterium | reverse complement strand
ACTTCACCCGGCCCTGGTTCGCGGCGCGCACCAGGGTTCCCCGCGGCGCCGCCAGGTCCACCCCGCGGTGCCACCACCTGGCCGCCCCTCCGTTGTAGATCCCGAGCACGCCGAAGGGCGAACTGACCGGGCCTTGCACCGGCAGCAGGAACAGCCCGTGCCAGCGCGGGCGGCCGTCCGCCTCCCTGACCTGGTAGAGGGCCTCCAGGCCCCGGCTTTCCTTCACCAGCGGTCCCAGCAGGTGCCGGGCGAGGCCCGGAACGCGGATCTCACGCTCGCCCTTCCGGGACGCCCCCACCCGCAGGCCCAACTCAAGGTCGCGGGACCTGCCGTCCTCCCGCCAGGCCACCGACACCCGGGGGCGCCTGCCGGCCGCGCCCAGGGGCACGGCCAGCAGGGCCCAGTAGTCGTCCGCCGCGGGACCGGTCCTGTAAAACCGGGCCTTCTGTCCCAGCCCCCGCAGGCAGGGGTCGCGGGGTGTTCCGGAATCGTGGAACCAGGCCACCACGGTGGAGCCCGGCAGGCAGCTTTCGGGCTGCAGGCGGAACCACACCGCGGCGCCTCCCCGGTTGGCGAGGCACAGGACCGCCAGGGTGAAAAGGCAGGGGAGGCGCATGGCTCCTTGGGTGGAATCGGGACCTATTCTTCTTTGCGATCCTTGCGCAGGATGTACAGGGTCACGCCCGCGGCGATCAGGAGCACCAGGAACAGGATCAACAGGATGGGCACCAGCGAGCCGCCGCCCGGCGCCTTCACCGGAACCCTGCTCGCGGGCGGTGCCGCCGCCGCCTGCGCCGTGGGCGCGGGCGTGGGGACCGTCACCGCGGCCGAGGCCTCCTGGGTGGCAGCCTTGGCGGCGGCCTCCACCGGGGCCCTGCCCGCGTGCGCCTTCACCGCTTCCAGGTTGCGCCTGGCCTCATCCCGGGCCGCGGCCTTCTCCTCGGCCGTGGCGTCCTGGGGGATGATCAGCTGCATCCCCGGCTTGACGTGGAGGGAATTTCCCAGCACGTGCCGGTTGGCGTGGGCGATGAGGGGCCACAGGTCGGCGTCGCCGTAGATGTCCGGGCGGGCCGCGATCTTCCGCAGCGTGTCCCCCGACCGGACCGTGTAGGCCGAGGAATTGGGCGCGGCCGGAAGCTGAACCGTCCCCACCTCCTCATTGGACGACGTGGGGCTGACATTCTGGCCGGCGCCGCAGCCGGCGCCGAAGACCACGCAACCGGCGAGGGCCGCGGCCGCGAGCGCGCGAAGAACCTTCGATGGTGCCACAAAGCCTCCCTGAAAGGACGGATGGATGACCCCCGCGCGGGGGGAAGGGTTACCTCTTTTTCTTGACGACCTTGCTCTTCTTCCTGGAACGGGCCATGCTTCCTCCTGAAGGATGATCGGTGTCCGGCGCGGATGCCGAGCGCGGACCAAGTCTAACACAACTGAAGGGGCCTTCTCAATCTTTTGCGGGCCCCTCTCCCTTGACGCCGCCGGTCGGTCTGTTAAAATGCCCAGACCCTTCGATGAAAAGGGCCCACTTTTCCCCACCAGGAGTCCAGAATGTCCCTGTCCCCCTTGAAAACCGGCCGCCCCTCCCCGGGTTTCCGCAGGCGCAATTCGTTCCCCTACGCGGCGCTCTTCTCCGCGGCGGCCGTGCTGGCGCTCGTCCTGCTGGTGTACCACTTCTTCTTCGGCCTGTCCGCCTCTCTGCGCGCCGGCGAGGAGGCCTGGGCCTCCGGCAACTACGCCCAGGCCCGCGACCGCTTCGAAAAGGTGGTCGAACGGCATCCCGATTCGGCCCTGGCCTACGACGGCCTGGGCATGGTGCTGGACTGCATGGGGGATTCGGCCTCCGCCCAGTCCGACTACGCCAAGGCCTCGGGCCTGGGGTTGAAGCCCTCGCAGGCCTTCGACCACGCGGCCTGCGGAGACCTTCTCTTCCGCCAGGGCAGGGCCGGCCTGGCCGAACCCGAATTCCAGCGTGAGCTGGACCTCCACCCCGGTTCCACCCGGGCCGAGCTGGGCCTGGCGGAATGCAGCCTGTCCTTCCTCGACCTGGACAGGGCCATCGCCGGATTCCAGCAGGTGCTCCAGAGCGACCCCAAGAACAAGGACGCCGCCGACGGCCTGGAGAAGGCCCAGCAGGAAAAGGAATACAACGCCGCCTACTACATCTACGACCGCAACAACCAGCCCCTGGCCCGCGAGACCCGCCAGGCCGACGGCACCTGGAAAAAATCCTACCCCCTGGCCCAGTACGCGGCCCACATCATCGGCGCGGACACCGACCTGACCGGAAAGACCGGCCTGGAGAGGGACCTGGCCCCCCTCTTTCCCCAGGACAACGTGGTGCTGACCCTGGACGCCAACGTCCAGCGGATCGCCGACCAGGCCCTGGGCTGGAAGAAGGGGGCCGTGGTCGTGCTGGACCCCGCCACCGGCGAGATCCTGGCCGCGGTGGACCATCCGTCCTTCAACCCCGACCGGCTCAGGCGCGAGTGGTCCAAGATCCGCTGGGACCCCAACCACCCCCTGCAGAACCGGGCCTGGGGCACCCTCTACCAGCCCGGCTCCATCTGCAAGATCGTCACGGCCGCGGCCGCGCTGGAGGCCCACATCGACCTGAGCACCATTTTCCCGGTGGATTCCAACGGCTCGATGCAGCTGGACGGCAAGACCTTCTGGGACTGGAAGAGGCTGGGCAAGATCCGGTCCCTGAAACAGGCCCTGGACATGTCCTCCAACATCGCCCTGGCCGAGGTGGGCTTCGCCCTGGGCGCCGACCGCCTGCACGAATACGACAACCGGTTCGGGTTCAACACGCCCGACGACCTGGGGTTCGACATCCCCGGGCTGGGTGAATTCGGGATCCCCACCGCCACCAGCCTGGCTCCCATGCCCGCCGACACCCGCTGGGCCCTGGCCGAGCGCGCCTGCGGCCTGGGCGAGGACTACCGGGTGACGCCCCTGCACGCCGCCATGCTGGCGGCGGCCGTGGCCAACGACGGCGTGATGATGCGGCCCATGCTGGTCAAGGAGGTCCGCAACGCCATGGGCCAGCCCATCTTCGTCAACAAGCCCCGCGTGGAGAGGGTCTCGGTGCAGCCCAAGACGGCCGCGCAGTTGAGGAGCTACATGCTCGACGCCGTCCAGGACGGCATCGCCTACAAGGCCAAGGTGAACGGCATCGAGGTGGCGGGAAAGACCGGCACCTCGCGCACCATCAAGGACAAGCCCCTGGACGCCTGGTTCATCTGCTTCGCCCCGGCCGACAAGCCCAAGGTGGCCGTGGCGGTGCTGGGCGACCAGGAGGGCAAGGGCATGGACGTGGCCGCCCCCATCGCCAAGGCCGTGCTTTCCCAGATCCTCAAGTAACCCCCGGGCCGTGGCCTCCCAAGCCCCACGCCTGTTCCTGGCCCTGCCCCTTCCGGGCGGGGCCCGGGAACGGCTGGCCGGCCTGCGCCGGGAGCTGGATTCCCCCGCCCTGGGGGCCCGCTGGATCCCCGCCGAAAACCTCCACTGCACGCTCCACTTCCTGGGGCCCACCCCGGCCGGACTGCTGAAGGACCTGCACCACGACCTGGGCGCCTGCGCCCACGCCCTGCGGGCCTTCGACACCGACCTGGGCGGCCTGGGCGCCTTCCCCTCCTTCGACAAGCCAAGGACCCTGTGGGCCGGGCTCCGCGACCCTCACGGCCTGCTCCGGGGGCTCTTCGACGAAACGTCCAGGGCCCTGGCGCGCCTTCCCCGCCTCCAGCCCGGACGCGGGGATTTCATTCCCCACGTCACCCTGGCGCGCCTGCGGCCGGATCCCGCCTTCCAAAGCGGGCCCCTCAGGGCCCTGCTTCCCCAGTGGAAGGCCCTGGGGACCCTGACCGTCGAAAAATTCGTCTTGTATGAAAGCCGGGTGGACCCCCGGGGCGCGGAAAGCCCCCGCTACGAGGTGGTGGAGGAATTCCGGCTGCAAAGAAGGCGGTAGCGGGGCGCCCGCGGAGGGGGAACGGGGCTAGTTTCTGGCCCGGGCGTGCGAGACGTTGAGGCGGGTGCCCTTGACGTTGGAGCGGTGCAGCGAGCCGATGACCTTTTCGGCCTCCTCGGAGGGGACCTCCACGAAGGTGAACCGGTCGAAGATGCGGATCTCACCCACTTTCCCCGAAACCTGGGCGTTCTCGGAAAGCATGCGAATGATCTCCTGGGGGCTGACCCGGTGCTCGCGCCCGATGGAGAAGAAGAGCCGGGTCGTGCCGTCCTTGCCCTGGGCCGCCAGCTCGTCGCCGGGATTCCGCTCGGCCGAGCCCAGGCCCTCCAGGGCCAGCTTGAGGGCCGCCGCCGCGATGGCCCCGGCGTCGGCCTCCTTGAGGAGCTCCATCACCAGGGGTTCGTAGCTGAGGGCCCCCTGGTTGTCGATCACCTTCTTCACCTTTTCCTTGATGTTCTCCTTCTGTTTGTCCAGGCTCTGCTCGCGGGTGGGCAGGCTGCCGCGTTTCAGCGTGGTCTTGGTGACGCGCTGGATCAGGTGCAGGTCGCGGTATTCCTGGGGGGTGACGAAGGTGATGGCGATGCCCCCCTTGCCGGCGCGGCCCGTGCGGCCGATGCGGTGCACGTAGTCCTCGGGGCTCTGCGGCAGGGCGTAGTTGAAGACGTGCGACACGTTGGAGATATCCAGGCCCCTGGCGGCCACGTCGGTGGCCACCAGGAGCTCCACCTTGCCCTCCTTGAACTGGCGCATCACCCGGTCGCGCTGCTGCTGCGAGAGGTCGCCGTGCAGGGCCTCGGCGCGGTAGCCCCGGGCCTCAAGGGCGCCGGCCAGCTCGTCCACCTGGCGCTTGGTGCGGCAGAACAGGATGGCGACCTTGGGCGACTCCACGTCAAGGATGCGCGAGAGGGCCTCCAGCTTGTCGCGCTCCGGAACCTCGTAGTAGATCTGGGTGATCTGCTCCACCGTCATCCGGTCGGGGTTGGCGGAAAGGTGCAGGGGGTCGCGCAGGAAGCGCTGGGCCAGGCGCTTGATCTCGGGCGGCATGGTGGCGGAGAACAGCAGGGTCTGGCGTTCCACCGGGGCCTTGGACAGGATGGATTCCATGTCCTCCAGGAAGCCCATGTCCAGCATCTCGTCGGCCTCGTCCAGCACGGCCACCCGCACGTCCTCCAGCGAGAGGGTGGATCGCTGCAGGTGGTCCTGGATCCTCCCGGGCGTGCCGATGACCACCTGGGCCCCGAAGCGCAGGGCACGGATCTGGCGGTCGATGGGCTGGCCGCCGTACACGGGCACGCAGCGCATGCCGGAATACTTGCCCATCTTGCCGGCCTCCTCGGCCACCTGGATGGCCAGCTCGCGGGTGGGCAGCATCACCAGGGCCTGCACCTTCTTCAGGCGCGGATCCAGGCGCTCCAGGATGGGGATCATGAAGGCGGCCGTCTTGCCGCTGCCGGTCTGGGCCTGGCCGATGAGGTCCCTGGACTTCAGGGCCGGCGGGATGGTCATGCGCTGCACGGCCGTGGGCTCCTCGAAGCCCATTTCGCGGATGGCGGCCAGCACGAATTTGGAAAGTCCCAGGTCTTCGAAGGTCCTGATCTCGGTCTCTTGTTCCGTCAAGGCATGCTCCTTCCAGGATGAGCGTGGCCTCGTGCCACGGCGGTAAACGGCCCACGGGGCCGGTCCTGGGAGGACCGGCCCCCTTGAGATGGCCCCGCCGCCGCGGCATGCTTTCTTGATCCAGATCAAAATTGGCGGACGCACCGGCAGGGAGGCAAAACCCGTATAAAGGCTTGCAGGGGGAGAATA
>JAJYGY010000332.1 GCA_021790555.1 bacterium | reverse complement strand
GCACGGAAAGCCCCGCTTTGATGGTTTGACGCTTCATGGCACCCCTCCAGGTTTCAATTCGTGGATATGAAGGCGGGCCCTTGTCAAATATCCGGGCCCGCCTGGGACAAGCGGATTCGCGTTTTCTTCGTTTCCCCCGAGGGACGGGTCCTCAGCGGGTAAGCACCACCTTCTTCCACACCACCCGTTCGCCCTGCTTGGCCGTGGTGACGTCCAGGCGCACGAAATAAAGGCCCGGGGCCACGTGCGACGAGGACGTGTCCCAGCACTGGTCGTCCTGGGAACCGAAGGAGAAGCTGCCCACCAGCTCGCCGTCCACGTCGTAGACCTGCCAGTGGCTCTGGGTGGGCGCGGAATCGAAGTACGCGCACACCTTGTCCCCCACCTTGGCAGGCACCGGCGCCAGGATCACGTCCGACGATCCCGATGCCTGGAAGGCCGGCGTGGGGGTGAGGGTGGGGGTTTCCGTGGGGCTTGGGCAGATCCCGCCGCCGCTGACCGTGAAGGTGAGGCTCATGTATCCGTCGTTCGGGTTGGTGTCCGGGGATCCCAGGGCGTTGGCCGAAACCGTCCAGGTACCCTGGCAGGTGGGCGTGAATTGGAAGTAAAAGTTGGGGGTGAAACAGTTGTAAGTGCTGGTGAAAAGCACCACCGTCGTGCTGGTCACGAACACCGCGTCCCCATAGGGATCCAGGAGCTTGGCGGTCACCGTGCCTGTGTAATAGTTTGGATTGTAACCGGCGATGTCGTGGGTGGCCGCGGTCACCGTGATATCCGCCGGCGTATTGGCGGTCATGCTCACGCCGGAAGTGGCCCCGTTGATCTCAATGCTCTTGACAAACGCATCCTCGTCCGTGCTGCAGGTGCCGTAGGCCAGGAAGGCCAGGCCCAGCTTGCCGTCCTTCAGGCGCGGCAGCTTGGAGACCGGCACGTCGAAGTCGTAGCGCATGTGCTGCCAGGCGACCTGTTTGCCGCCGTAGGCCCATTCGGCCCTGCCCCAGCGCGAATCCAGGGGCCCCACTTTGAAGGCCTTGTCCTTGCCTTCGGCGTTGAAGGCCAGCAGGGTGGCGAAATCGCTGTCGCCCGGGTCGTTGTCCGAGTTGAAGTCCAGCCAGCCCTTGAGCCTGCCCTTCTCCACCTTCAGTTCCGCGTCGAGGGGAGCGGCTGGATGGCCGGAGCTGGGCTTCAGGACCGCGGTGCGGACCCGAAGGCTGCTGCCGTCCCTGGCACCCATTTCATAGAGCCTGGGCTTCCCCTGGGCCGTGAAGCCGTCGAAAATCTGGAAGGGCTGGCCTGTCAGGTCGGCCGTCAGGCTGCTTCGCGCCTTCAGCACCAGCCGGTATTCCGGGGCCGGGCCGGCCAGCTTCCATTCCGCCAGCAGGGTCTTGCCGTGCATCTCGGCCACGTCCAGGTCGGCCTTGGAAAGCTTGGCCATCAGCGAGGCGCCGCTTCCCGCCTGTTCCATCTCCAGGGCCTTCAGGGTCCTGCCGCCCTGCTCCAGGGCCAGGTAGTCGTACTGGGTCTCGTCGTTGTCGGGCTGCTTCAGGCGGAACTCGGCCTTGTCCAGCCCCTTGAAGAGGAAGCCCGGCAGCTGCAGCGTCTCCTGGCGGGGGGTCTCGTCGAAGGCCAGGATGCCGACCTGTTTCCAGGACCCGTCCTTGACCTTCAGCTGGATGTCCACGTGGCCGGCGCTTTCCTTCAACGCGGCTTCGACCCGGGGCGAAAGCCCGGCCAGCAGGGCGACTGCCAGGAACCAGGACAGGCGGTTTTTCATGGAACCCTCCTTAATAATATTGTGTCAATGATTTGGATCAAAAGGCACCAAATTGTACAGGTCCTGCGCCACAGGTCAATGTAAATCAGCATTCAAGGCCTTGAACTGTGCTCCGTTCTGTGTTTCGATAAGAAAAGTCCACAGAAACCCGCACCAGACGGCCGCCATGCCCCAGACTCCGGATTCCGCATCCCAGGACTTTTCCATCCGCCTGATCCCCTTGTCCAGGATCAAGCAGGATCCCAACAACACCCGGCACCTGGTGGATCCCAAGGCCGACGCGGCCCTGGAAGCCTCCCTGGCCTCGGAAGGCCTGCTCACCCCGGTGAAGGTGCGGCCGGCTCCGGGCCTGAAGGACCTTTACGTGATCGTGGGCGGCCACCGGCGCCACCGGGCCGCGCAGAAACTCGGCTGGACGGAAATCCGCGCCGTGGTCCTTTCCATCGACGAGAACCAGGCGGTGCTGGAGGGCATCCTGGACAACCGGGGCCAGGAACTCACCTGGCTGGAGATCTACGAATCCGTGGAAAGGCTTTCGCAGGCCTTCCCGGACCTGACCCAGGAGGAGGTCGCCTCCAAACTGATGCTGACCCAGCCCAGGGTCAGCCATGCCCTGAGATGCCTGAAACTGCTCGATAAGCCCTCCAGGAACGAAATTTATACAAATTCCATAAGTCCCGAAAAGCCTTATTTTTTGCCCGAATCTTGCATGCAGCGCATGGAAAGCCTGGCCAGGGGGGAAACCACGGACGCGCGCCGGGTGGGTCAGGCCATCCGGGTGGTCCTGAAGCGCCGCCTGACCGAGGCCAAGGTGGCCAGGCTGGTCGCCTGGATGAAGGCAGGCAAGGATCCGGAGCAGTTCCACGAGGACGCCCGGGCAGGCAGGCCCAGGAATCCGGGTCAGCGCTTCGATCCACAGGACCCCAAGGCCAGCCTCTGGCAGGCCCTGCCCAAGTCCTTCAAGGTGAGGCGCAAGGGCCGCAAATGCCGCGTGGTGCTGGACCTGCCCGAGCCCAAGGCGGTGGTGGCGGCCTACGGCGCCGCGGCCTGGCTCAACGAGCTGGAATCGCGCCAGGGCAAGGGAGACCCCCAGGCACCCTACCAGAAGCTGCTCCCCAGCCTTTTTGAAAAGAGCCTGGAGGCCCTGCGCGCCTCCCACGAAAAACCCGCCGCCAGGGCGCAGGCGCCAGCCCCTCCCGCGGAAACCCCGCCGGACCAGGATTCCGCCCGGACCCAGTCCCCCGCGCCCCCCGCCCTGGAGGAGCCGGCCGGATCCGTCTCCAGGGTGGAGCAGGCCCGCCTGAAGCTGCGGGGCCGGGTGGAAAAGGTGATCGGCAGCTCCCTGGCCGACAGGATCGGCTACGCGGCCGACGACCTGTGGAAGGCGGTGGGGGGAAAGAAAAAGCCCGAACACGGAGGGGATTGACGTTTTCAAGGAGGAGGCATGAAGTCTTTCAACACCATCCGCATCGCCGAAACCCTGCCGGAGATCGTCGATCCCCGGCATTCCTGCCTGGTGGTCTGGGACGTCCAGAACGGCCTGGTGGAGCGCGCCTTCAACAAGGACGTGTTTCTGGCCAGGCTTTCCGCCCTGCTGAAGGCCCTGCGCGGCAGGATGCCCCTGGCCTACACCATGATCACGCCCCTGCCCAGGGAGTTTTCACCGGCCTGGAGCCTGTACGCCGCCATGCGGCGCTTCCGCGCCGAGGATCCCGCCAGGATGCCGGTGTTCATGGCGCCGGGTTCTCCGGAACGCGAGATCCACGCCTCGGTGAAGCCGGAGGCGGGGGACCTGGTGCTGGAGAAGTCCACGGCGAACATCTTCCTGGGGAACAATTTCGAGGCCATGATGCGCGCCCGGGGCATCCAGACCCTCGTTTTCACGGGCATCGCCACCGAGATCGGCGTGGAGACCTCGGCCCGCGACGCCTCCTGCCGGGGCTTCTACCCGGTGGTGGTCTCGGACTGCGTGTCGTCGGCGGACAAGGAATCGCACGACCGGTCCCTGGCCAACATGGCCCGGCAGTTCGTGGTGGCCGATTCGGAAACCCTGCTGAAAAGCGTGCCCTGAAAGGGCCGGCGGGACAGTCGGGAGGGGTGATGGGGAAATTCGAGGACGCGGAGAGGGTCTACGTGCTTCCGGAAAAGGCCGAGGGCGTGGTCAAGTTCTTCATGGAGGCGGCCGGCATGTATTTCATCCGCTTCGACGACGACAACAACGTCCACAAGGCCCTGTTCAACTGGTACGCCGAAAAGGACCTTCAGAAGCTGGAGCGGGCCCCCGGCGCCTGAGGACGCGGTCAGGCTTTGGCGAACTCCAGCGACAGGTCCAGGGCCGGCGCCGAGTGGGTCAGGGCCCCCACCGAGATGCGGTCCACCCCGCTCCTGGCCGCGTCGGCCACGGTCTGAAGGGTGATGCCGCCCGAAGCCTCGGTCACGGCCCTGCCGCTGGCCAGTTCCACCGCCTTCTTCATCAGCCCCGGCGACATGTTGTCCAGCAGGATGATCTCGGCCTGGGCGTCCAGGGCCTCCTGCACCTGCCGCAGGTCCTCGGCCTCCACCTCGATGGGAAGGCTCCCCTGGGTGTACTGCCGGGCCAGGGCCACCGCCCGCATCAGCCCCCCCGCGGCCTGGATGTGGTTGTCCTTGATGAGCACGGCCTCGGCCAGGGTGGCCCGGTGGTTGACGCCCCCGCCGCAGGCCACGGCGTACTTCTCAAGCGCCCGCAGCCCGGGCGTGGTCTTGCGCGTGTCCAGGATCCTGGCCCTGGAAAAGGCCACCGCGTCCACGTAGGCCCGCGTCAGCGTGGCGATGCCGCACAGCCTCTGCAGGAAGTTCAGCGCCACCCTCTCGCCCGCCAGCAGGGAGCGGGCCAGCCCCTCCACCTCCGCCAGCACCGCGCCTTCCGGAAACGCCCTTCCCTCCTTCACCTTCAGCTTCACGCGGGCCTTGGGATCCAGGCCCGCGTAGACCAGTTCCAGCAGGGGCAGGCCGGCGGCCACCCCCGCCTGCCGGGCCAGCAGGCGCGCCCGGGCCTTCAGGCTGGGGGGCACCGTGAGCATGCTGGTGATGTCCTGGCCGCCCAGGTCCTCGCGCAGGGCCATGGCCACGGTCTCGCGGGTGGAATCCTGCCGCCACAGGGAAATTTTTTTCGCCATGCCACGACCGAAGGTGGGTGGGTGCCGGCCCCTCCGGGGCCCGGGGATGCCTGGGCAGGTCACAGGGCCAGCAGGCCGAATTCCTGGCAGAAGAAGTCCGTGACGGCGGAAAGGGCCCGGGCCCTCTCCGCCGGGATCTCAAAAAGGTGGCCGGATTTCTCGGTGAAGAGCTCGCGCAGGGGGCGGCCCGAGGCGCGCCGGGCCTCCACCAGGGCGTGGGCCGCCGCCGCCGGCACCGAAGGGTCCCTTTCGGACTGGACCACCAGCAGGCCGCCCGGGAATTCCAGCGCGGCCGCGGCCGGGTCCTGCCGGGCCCCGCCCCGGAAAAGCTCCTCGCCCACGATGTTGCCGTCCCACAGCAGCACCCTGCCGCCCTCCAGGGGCTTCCAGTCGGTCAGCCGCTTCTCGGCCCATTGCCGGGTGTCGAGCAGGGGCGCCCACAGGCCCAGGCTCCCCACGGCCGGGCCGGCCTGCTGCCGGGCGGCCAGCGCGGCGATGGCGCCGCCCAGCGAAAAGCCCAGCAGTCCCAGCCGCCCGCCGTCGATGTCCGGCCGGGCGGCCAGGACCGTCAGGGCCTGGCGCGCGTCCTCCACCTGGCTTTCAAAGGTCATGTCCTCGAGCAGGCCCTGCGAATCGCCGTTGCCGCGGAAGTCGAAGCGCAGCACGGCCACGTCGAGAAAGGCCAGGCGGCGGGCCAGCACGGTGAACCAGGCCTTGCTTCCGCAGGTGCCGTGGAGGCACACCACGCAGGGATGCGGGCCGGGCGAGGCGGGAAGGTGCAGCATGCCCACCACCTGCTCGCCGCGCACGGAAAACAGGTGGGGGATCTCCTTGGGGCCGTGGCAGGGACTCACGTCAGCTCTTCCGT
>JAJYGY010000052.1 GCA_021790555.1 bacterium | reverse complement strand
TGGTCGGAGCCGCTTTACGCCGGCAACCCCCACAACACGCCGACCCCGGTTCCCACCTCCAACCCGACTTCCAATCCGACCCCGGGAGCCACGCCCACGCCGGGAGCCTTCTGCCCGGGCAGCAGTTCGGGCAAAACCATCACCCTCGGCCCGCCGGATCCGGGCCAGACCATCAATTACCAGGTGCACGACATGAACCTGGGGAACAATTCCCTGGTGGTCGACCTGGGGGGGACCACCACCACGGCCGTCAACTTGTACGTCACGGGCGGGTGGAGCCAGTCCGGCAACAGCAGCGTGACCACCATCAATCCGGCCGAAAGGGCCTGCGGACTGACCATCTACATCGTCGGCGACGGGGGCAGCCTGGGGGTGACCATCAACGGAAACGGAACCATGACCGGCCTGATGGACGCCCCCCAGGCCCTGGTGACGGTGTCGGGCGGCGGCAACGGGGACTGGTACGGAGCCCTGGTGAGCAACGGCTTTTCGCGCAGCGGCGGCGGCAGCACCAGCTTCCACTACGACACCTGTTTCCGTTCCAACAGCGGCATCAACGACTACACCAACCCCCCCATCATCACCACGGGATGGAAGAGGTACTGAGCGCCGGCGCCGCGCTGCGGGTTTCAACCATGATCCTTTCCTATTTTCCATCCGGGCTCGAGAAGGCAAGGAAGGCCTACGGGGCCATCCTGGTTGCCTACCCCGCCGTGCTGGCCCCCTGCGCGTACCTGGCCTGGGTGACGCGGCCGGCGGGCAGCCCGCTTTCGGGGCCCTGGGCCGCCCTGGGGCTTTATGGGGCGGTGCTGGCCCTGCTCGAGGCGGGCACCTGGCTGGCCGGCCGCCGGGCGCTGGCCTATTTCGAGGGTTCGAGCATCGAACTTTCGGACGACCACCTGGTGTTGAGGGGGGGAGGCAGGGCCAGGAGGGTGGACTTCGCCGAATTGAAGGGCATGGACGTGCGGTTCCTTCCGGACGGCAGCGTCCATTCCCTGCGCCTGGCCCGCCCCGGGGGGAGGATGCTGCTGTCAGGCTACCAGGGGCTGGACCACGTGGTGGCCGCCGTCACCGCGCGGGACTGGGAGGACGCGCCCCTGGAGGGCGGGCGTCCGGGACCGCACCTGCGCGAGAGCGAGCCGGCGCCTCTGCCCATCCTGGCGGGAGGCCTGGTGGCGGCCTGCGCGGCCTTCGGGCTGGAGCGGCTTCCCTACGGCCGCCTGGTGGGCATGCCCCTGCTGCTGGCGGGGCTGGGCCTGTACCTGGCCCTTTCCAGGCCCCTGCCGTCGCTGCTGGGCCCGGGGGCCCAGCGGGCCCTCGGGGGACTGCTGGTGGCAGGCGCGGCCCTGGAACTGGCCCTGGCGCTTTGGATGTAGGCCGGGCTTCGGACATTCCGGCCCCCGAAAACAAAAGAGCCCCCGCCTCTTCAGGCGGGGGCTCTTTTGTTTGGCGCGGCCCGCGGGGTCAGCGCACCGTCATCTTTCCAAGGAAGAAGCTTCCGTCCACCTGGACCCGGTAGTAGTAGATGCCGCTGGCCACGCTCTGGCCTTCCGAGTTGCGCAGGTTCCAGCAGCCCGTTCCCTTGGGCGCGTCGATGGCGCCCTGGTCCACGTCGGCCACCTGGCGGCCCAGCAGGTCGTAGACCTGGATCCTGGCCTGGGAGCCCGTGGGGAAGGCGATGCACACCTGGCCCGAGCCGCGCGCCACCGGGTTGGGATAGGAGACGGCCCGGCCCTGCTCCCGGGGGTAGGCGGTCTGGGTGGGCAGGGGGGTCCTGGTCCAGGTGAGCGTGGGCGTGTCCGTGGGGCTGGGACCGGGGCTGAAGGTGCGGGTGGCGCTGGGGGTGGCGCTCAAGGTGGGGGTCTGGGAAAAGGTCGTGGTGCAGCTGAAGCTGGGCGTCCGCGTCGGGCTGGGCGAGGCCGTGGGCGTGTCGCTGGCCGTGGGGGATACCGTGGAGCTGGGGCTGACGGTGGGCGAGGGCGAGGCCGTGGGCGAGGCCGTGGTGGTGGGGCTGACCGTGGCCGTGGGCGAGGCGGTGGACGAGGCCGTGGGGCTGGGCGTGGAAGTGGCCAGCGACACGGCCCCCCCGCAGCCGTAGACCAGCACGCGGTTGTTCTGGTTGTCCGCCACCAGCAGGGTGCCGTCGCCGTCCAGGGCCAGGCCCTGTGGGTTGAACATGCCGTTGGACCCGCCGCCGTGGCCGTTGGCCACGAAGCTCACCTGCCCGAAGGCCGTGGAGGCGGAGGAGGAGACCGGGGCCGCGTAATACAGGACCCGGTTGTTCTGGGTGTCGGCCACGTAAAGGTCTCCCAGGCTGTCCAGGGCCAGGCCGGTGGGGTCGAACAGGGTGCCGGCGTCCGGGCTGGGAAGCGACTGGTTGGGATTTCCCAGGCTGAAGCTGGTCTGGCCGATGAGCTGCGCCGCGGAATCGGAAGGCGAGGTCAGGTCGAACCGCAGCACGCGGTTGTTGAAGGTGTCGGAGACCCACAGGGTGTTTCCGGAGATGGCAAGCCCCTGGGGGTTGAACAGGCTGTTGGCGCTGGAATTGGAGTTGCCCAGGTTGACGCTGGCGGTGCTGAAGCTGCCCGCCTGGCCGAAGACCCGGTCCGCGTTCGCCGAGGCCGTGGGATTGTCGAAGATCAGGACCCGGTGGTTGTTGGAGTCCGCCACGGCCAGGGCGCCCGCGTTGGAGACGCTCACCGCGGTGGGCATGTCCAGGGAGGCGGCCGAGCGGCCCCCGGTGTTGTGCCCCGTGCTGGTGAAGCTGCCCGCCTGGCCCAGAACGATGTCCGCCGTGGCGCCGGTGGAGGGGATGGGGGAGGGGAAGCGCAGCACCCGGTTGTTGCCGGTGTCGGCCACCCAGAGGTTTCCGGAGGAATCGACGAAAATTCCGCCCGGGCTTTTCAGGGTTCCGGCGTTCGCGGCCCCCCCGGCGTTGGCTCCGGAGGAACTGAAGTCGGGCTGGCCGATGACGCCGGAGGCCGGCTGGCCGTTGACCATGGCCGAGGTGCTGGCCCAAATCAGGATGCGGTTGTGGTTTGCGTCGGAAACGTAGACATGCCCGTCCGGCCCCACTGCCACGCCGGCGGGATGGTTCAGGCTGGAGGAGCTGGCCCCGCCCGGATTGAGGGTGTTGAAGTCCGGCTGGCCCAGCACCAGGCAGGCCGGCACCTGCGGAGGCACCGAGGCCATCAGGGAGGCGCGCGCCAAGCCCACCACCAGGCCCAGGATCCATGGGTGCAGCCTGGACTTTCGCGGCCCCTTTTTTTGTGAAACTCCTATCTGCATGATGAACCACCTCTTGCCTATTTTACATTATTTAGATGCGCTGGGAAAGCTGGGACAAATGCGGGCCGGAAGCGAAAATCGCTGAAATAGCAGCGTTATTAAGTCTTCAGATTGTGATCTTGATCACAAAAGAGCGGGATTGGAGGAATTCCGCCAGGCTCGCTGCTTCACGGTTTTGAACCGGTGAAAATCAATGCTTCGGATGGCGGACTCCGCCTGCCGTCGGTTGCCACGGCCCTGACGAAGAAGCGGATTTCCCGGCCGTCTTCTTTCAAGTGAAGCCTCTGGTGGGCGGTCGGGATCGGGCTTGAATTGAGCTTTTTTTCCTCGCTTCCGGACCGGGCATAGAGGTCGAAGCCCTCCAGCCCCCGGTCGCCGTCCCGCCAGCTCAAGAGCCAGTCCGACCCCTGCCGCTCAATCGCCAGGTGGCTGGGGGCGTCGAGGGGGGCCGCCTGGGCCCGGTTGGCCCCGAAATGGATGGAAAGGGAGAAGCGCTGCGTGGTTCCCAGGGCCGAGGACAGGATGGCCGCGTAGTCCAGGCTGTAGGTGGGCGGGAGTTCGAAGCCGGCGCCGAAGGAGGGCTGCTGGGGTTCGTCCGGCTGGACCAGGCCGGAGCGGAATCCGGCGCGAAGGTCCAGCTGGGCTTCGAGCTGGTGGTCCTCCCCGCGCACGGGAAGCGCCAGTTCCGCGGCGCCGACCACGCGCAGTTCGGAAAAAGTGGGCAGGGACTGCAATTCCACCTCCGCGGTGACCAGATTGTCCAGGAGCGGCAGGGACAGGCCCGCGTTGAGCTGGGAGGGCGGACCCGCCAGGGAATTCCCCTGGGAGTCCTGGCTGGCGCCCAGGTTCAGGGCCGAGAGGCCCGCCCGCAGGCCAAAGGGCAGCGGCGCCTGCAGCCCAAGATCCCCGGCGAGGGTCGTGATCTGGAGCGAATCGTAGGATTCCCCCAGGTATTTCAGGCCCAGTCCCAGGTTCCATCCCGGCGCCAGTCCGCGGGCCCAGGCCAGGCCCAGCAGAAGGTTGGAATTCTGGAAGCTGCCCGTCACGTTGCCCCAGATGTCCCGCGCCGTGTCCTGCTCGTGCAGGTAGCCCGCCTGCAAGCCCAGGGTTCCCCAGAAGCCCAGGTCCGCAGCCCCGTCCAGGTATTCCTGCTGGGTGTCGAAGGCGTCGAATCCGTGGCTGCCGCTGAATTCCACCCCGCGCAGGGAGGCGAGCCCGGCCGGGTTGGTGTTGATCGAGGCGGCGTCGTCGGCCATGGCGGCGTAGGCCCCGCCCAGCGCCAGGGGCCGGACGGCCATGGGGTCGTTGAGGAGAAGGGCGGAACTGGTTCCGAAGGAGGCGGCCCGGGCCGCGCCGGGCAGGCACCACCCCAGCGCCGCCAGGGCCAGCAGGATGCATCGCATGGGCATGTTCCCGGAAGTGAGGCGGAGACCACCTTATTCTAACCCGGTTTGGGGAATTCGGGGGATTTTTGGGCGGACCGGGCCCGGCGCCGCGAAAGTGGCGCGCCGGGCGTGGTTTTTGGTAAGATGTTTGGAATTTCCGGAGGCGGACATGACGGACGACGAAATGGTGGCGGGGATCCTCAACGGCGACAAGGCCGCGTTTTCGGAGTGCTACTCCTCGCACAAGCAGGGGGTGGAGCGCTCGGCTTCCTTCTTCCTGGGGGACGACCCCGAGCTGCCCGAGGCCGTCGGCGACACCTTCCGGGCGGCCCTGCGGGAGATCCAGTCCAGGGGCAAGCCCGACCTGCCGCTGGGACCCTGGCTTTCCATCCTGGCGGTGCGCCGCTGCCTGCCGGTGATGGCGCGCCGCCGGCGCCAGCTGGAGGAGCAGACGCGCAACCTGGAATCCCTGGCCGGCAAGGTCCAGGTGCTGCGGGAGATCACCGCCGACGAGAAGGAGAGGGTCAACTTCATGGTGCGCGGCGAGATCGACGAGATCCCGGAACCCCACCACCAGATCATGACCCTGTACGAGCTGGAGGGCCTGAACCTGCTGGAGATGGCCAAGCGCCTTTCCTGCGCCTGGGTCACCCTGATCAACCGGCTCTACAGCGCCCGCGAGGTGCTGGCCGAAAAGGTGAAGTCGCAATTGCCGCCCCAGTAGGGGCGCCCAGCTTTCACGGAGAGGCTCAGTGGCGGAACTAGGGGTTGAGGAAGTCGCCAACCTGGCGCGCAAATTCCTGCAGGGCAGCGCGGACGAGGCCCTGGTGTCCAGGCTTGAACAGGCCGTGGGCGAGGACCCGACCGCGGCCCTGGAGATGCTGACCCAGATGCAGGAGGCCCTGGACGGGGCGGCCCCCTACGGGCTGTCCCCCCAGCAGTGGAAGGAAGTGGACTCGAAGTTCCAGGAACTGCTGCAGGGCCTGGCCCGGGCGCAGGGCGGGGCAGGGGGCGGCGGCTGGCTTTCCAGGATCTTCGGCGGCGGGAAAAGGAAGGGGTCCGGTTCCACGCGCGTGAGGCGGCGCGGCAGGGCGGCTGGATCCGGCGCCCCGGAGTCGGGGGGAGCCGGGGAGGCTCCCGCGCGGGCCGCGCCGCTGCTGGCCGG
>JAJYGY010000304.1 GCA_021790555.1 bacterium | reverse complement strand
CTAGTGCGACCCCGTCGGTGACCCCTACGGCTTCGCCTACGGGGACGCCGACCGCGACCCCGACGTTGACGTCCACGGCCTCGCCCACGGCCACGGCCACGCCGACGTGGACGGTCAGCCCCACCTCCACGGGCACGGATACGCCCACGGCGAGCCCGACGGATTCGCCCAGCTCGACGCCCACGGCCACGCCCAGCGGCACGCCTTCGTCCACCCGGACGGCCTCGCCCACCGGGACCGCTTCACCGACGGGGACACCGTCGGCCACGGTTTCGGCGACGGCGACGGCGACGGCCAGCTCCACGGCCACGCGCACGGCCACGGCCACTTCGACGACGACGCCCACGGCCACGCCCAGCGGCACGCCTTCGTCCACCCGGACGGCCTCGCCCACCGGGACGGCGACCTCCACGGGGACCGCTTCACCGACGGGGACACCGTCGGCCACGGTTTCGGCGACGGCGACGGCGACGGCCAGCTCCACGGCCACGCGCACAGCCACGGCCACCTCGACGACGACGCCGACGGCCACGCCCAGCGGCACCGCCACGCCGACGCCCACGGCCTCGGCCACCCGGACGGCCACGCCGACATCCACGCCCACGGCGACGCCCAGCCCCACGCCCAGCTCCAGCTTCACCCCGCCGCCCACGGCCACGCGCACGGGCACGGCGACGGATTCGCCCACCGTGTCGCCCACGCCCCAGGCGCAGTTCTCGGTCAAGCTGACCATCTACGGGTCCAACGGAGAGGTGGTGCGCACGCTGGTGCAGGCCGCGCCCTCGTGGAACCCGGTGACCCAGTTCCAGATCCTCAACCCCTCCTTCTCGCCCACCGAGGGGGGCAAGGCCTTCATCGTGGTGGACGGGGTGACCTACACCTGGGACGGGGCCAACGACCAGGGCCAGGACGTGGCCAGCGGCACCTACTACGTGCAGATGAAGGTGACGGACCCCTACGGCAACGTGACGACGAGCACGGAAGCGGCGACGGTGATCGAGACGGGCAAGATCTACGAGGTGCGCATCTTCAATTCGGCGGGGGAGCTGGTGAAGACCCTGGTGGTGCCGACGGCCTACGGGGCGGTGGCGCCCAGCCAGGTGGTGCCGGCGGCGACGGTGTTCACGCCGGACCCGCTGGGCAAGGGGGCGGGGCTGAAGTTCGACCTGGGAGGCGGGCTGCCGGCGCTGACCTGGGACGGGACGAACAACCAGGGGCAGCTGGTGCAGAGCGGGTCCTACACGGTGCAGCTGCTGGCCGACGGCTCCAACGGCTCGACCACGCTGGCGGACAGCCAGGTGACGGTGGTGGAGAGGGGCGGGGACCTGCTTTCCGGGCTGCTGGCGGCGCCCGACCCGGCGGTGTGGGGTCAGGCGGCCTTCGTGGAGATCCGCTTCCAGGCCCCGGCGGGCACGCAGGTGACGGGAAGGGTCTACGACATGGCGGGCGAACTGGTGGCCAACCTGGACAACGGGGCCAACCCGGAGGAACTGGTGCTGCCCCTGAACGGAAAGGGCCTGGCGGGAGGGGTCTACGTGGTGGCGGTGACGGCCAGGGCGCCCTGGGGCACGGTGGAGAGGCGTATCCTCAAGTTCGCCCTGGTGAGGTGAAAGGCGGGGGCCGGAAGGGCCCGCCGCATTGGGAGGATTTTCCGATGGAGACGAGAGGGAAGGCGGGCCGGTTTCTGGCGCTGGCGGCCATGGCGATTCTGGGGGCCGGCAGGGCCCTGGGGGCCTGTGGAACCTTCGACCTGTGCAGCACGGGCTACCACTTCAACAACAGCGCGTCGCTGCTGTCGTCCTACGTGTTCCAGATGGCCCCGAATTCGGCCTGGCAGTCGGGCACGGCCTGGAACCCAAACACCATCGACCTTTCGCAGGATTTCGACTTCAGTTTCGACATGAACTTCGGGTCCAACTCCAACGGCGCCGACGGCATGACCTTCACCCTGCAGAACGACCCCCGGGGCCTGGCCGCCTTCGGCGAATCGGGAGGGGAACTGGGCATCGGCGGAGCCTACGCGGGAAGCGGCCCGGTGGAAAATCCCGTCAGCCCCTCGGTTTCGGTGGAATTCGACAGCTTCCAGAACACCTCGGGGCCCAACAACAACGACCCCTCCTACGACCACATCATGGTGGACGAAAACGGCGACGTGGTGCATGGCGGCACCTGCTCCACGGCCTCGGGCGGCGTGATCACCACCGCCACGGGGAGCTGCCCGGTCCAGGCGAGCCAAACCAACACCAACATCAAGGACGGACTGTGGCACCGGGTGGAGATCTCCTGGACCGCCTCCACCCACGTCCTCAAGGTGACTTTCGACGGGTCCCTGCGCCTGACCGACACCGACGACCTGGTGGGCAAGGTCTTCGGCGGGACCAGCTGCGTGTATTTCGGCTTCACCGGCGCCACCGGGGGGCTTTCCAACCAGGAGCAGGTCCGCCTGACCTCGTGCCTGCCGTCCCCCACGGTGACGCCCACGGCCACCCCCTCGCCCACGCCCTACCCCCCGGGATGCGGCACCCCGGTGTTCGTGCAGGCGGCCATGATCGGGCACGGCTGCATCGGGGCGGGCCCCAACTTCAGCTTCCCCTACGGCATTCCCGCGCAGGCCAACGAACTCCTGGTGGTGCGCGTCGAAAGCAGCGCCACCAACGGGGGCACGCTCACCAACGTGGCCTACGGAGGCGTGGCCATGACCCTGCAGAGCAGCGCCTCGGCCTCCAACCTGCCCTCCAACCCGGACTTCCTCACCACCTACTATCTGGCCAACCCGCCCACCGGCGCGCAGAACTTCACCTTCACCAATTCCTCCAGCAGCCAGTGCAACTGGAACATCGCGGCGGAGGTCTGGTCCAACGTCAACGTGTCCAACCCGGTGGGCCCCACCAACGGCGCCCAGTCCGGCAGTTCCGATTCCACCGGCACCGACACCATCACCATCACCACCAGCGGGCCGGCCAGCCTGGTGTCGGTGTTCATGGCCAGCGACCAGGCCAACAGCTCGGTGCCCACCGGCGGCCCCGGCCAGACCAGCCTGGGCCTGAGCACGGCCAGCATGGCCTGCTGCGAGGGGGTCTACGGCGACTACAAGGTCGTCAACGGCCCGGGAACCTATTCCATGACCTACAATGTCTCGCAGGCGAACCGCCCCTACTGCGCCCAGCCCATTGAGATCGAGGGGGCGCCGTCCTGCTTTTCCCCCACGGACACGCCGGTGCTTTCGCCCACGCCCAGCCCCACCTGCACGGCCAGCCCGACCGTCAGCGCCAGCTTCACCGCCACGGCCACGGCCTCGCCCAGCCCCACCCTGGCGGCCAGCTCCACGGCCAGCCCCACCCCCACCGTCTCCCGCACCTGGACCCCGGTCCCCAGCGACACTCCCACGCCGGTGAAGCTGCTGCTGCACCTGCTGGCCCCCAACCCCGACCCTTCCAACGGGCCCATCTACCTGGGCTATTACGTCAGCGTGCCCTGCGAGGTCGACGTGGGGGTCTACACCGTCTCCGGGGAACTGGTGAGGACCCTGGACCCCTTCCAGGCCGCCGCGGGCAATAATGAGGAACTCTGGGACGGCAAAAACAGCTACGGGGTTTCCGTGGCCTCGGGAATCTTCCTCTACCGAGTCCTGGCAAAATCCAGGGATGGGGACCAAAAATCCGATATCTCCAAATGCGCCATCCTGCGATGAGCCGTCCTGTCATGCTGATATGGGTCAAAGTTCCTGTTTTTTGGCAGCCTTTCGGCCAGAAAATGAGATAATGAGGATGAAAAAGACGAGGCCGCCCGGCAGGATGAGATATATCATAGATGAGCACCAGCCCGCCATTTACAGTAGCACGGTGGCTGTGCGATCCTGTTGACGAATCGTTTTTCATCCATGAAGGACCCATGGCGGCGACTTCGGATGGTGTTTTCCACAAATTTGGCAAGGGCTTTTGGGCGACTCCCATTTTTTGCGCGGTCTTGTTTTTCGCGCAGGGAAGGGCGTTTGCTCTGGGGCCCTTCCAGCCTGTTCCTTGGACGTTGACCAAGGGCGGAAACAACTGGGGGCAGGATGTCATAGACTCCACCAATCGGGTCTATTTGACCAACGACACGTTGAATACAAGCGGCGCGTCCTATTCCGCGGGGGCCGCTTGGGATCCCTGCAAGATCGATATCACCCAGAACTTTGATCTGACCTTCATGCTGAATTTCGGGTCCAGCACCTGCGGGGCTGACGGCATGGCATTTGTCCTGCAAAATGACCCCAGGGGAACTTCGGCGATCGGCACCAACACGGGAAATCACTGCTACGATTCCATCACCAAATCCGTGGCCGTCGCGTTCGACACCTTCTCCAACGCCATTTACAACGACCCCGTCTACGACAGCCTGGAGCTCGAGGAGTTCGGCGGAAATTCCAACCTAACCCCCGCGGAAGTTGACCCTCCGGGGTGCGGGTTGTTCCCGTCCAACAATGTCCTGGCGGGAAGTTCCTGCGGCCGCCCTCAGATCAACCCCAGCAACCCCAACGTGAAGGATGGGCTCGACCACCAGGTGGAAATCAAATGGATCTGGAGCGGAGGGAACCCGACCCTCACGGTGATTTTTGACGGCCAACAGAGCGCGCAGTGGATTTTCCCGGCCAACGTGGCCACTTCCGTGTTCGGGAGCAACCTGGTCTACTTTGGATTCGTCGCGAGCACAGGGGGCAGCACCAATTTTCAGGAAATGGGCTTGATCGGAGGCACCGTGGATGGCGGCACCCCGGCGGGGACTTTTTGCTCCAATTCCGTGCCTCCTACCGTGGGAGCCACTCCTCTCCCCGTGAACACCTGCGGCACGCCCACCGACATCCCCACCTTCACGGTCACCCCCACGATAACGCCCTACCAGTCGCCCACCAGCACGCCCACGCCCTATCCGCCCAGCTGCGCGCCGCCGACGTTGGTGAATTCCGCCATGTTGTTCAACAGCTGCGTCGGCTCCGGCGTCCTCACCAACACTAGCCCCAGCAATTTCAACAATCCCGGCGGCCCCCAGGAGGTGATGGTGGTGGAAGTGGCGACCAGCAGTTCGGCCATCAATTCCAACATCGCCGGCATCACCTACGGCGGTGCGGCGTTTTCCTTCCTGGTGACGAACCCGATCTCGGTCAATTCGGGGGCCATCAGCATCTGGTACCTGCAAAATCCGCCGGTGACCAACTCGCCGGTGGTGATCACCATGAAATCGACCGCGGGCGGGTGCAGCTGGGCGGTGCTTGGGGCCATTTTCCAGAGCACCAACGCCACGACTCCGCTGGGGAATCAGGTGGAGTACAACGGGGCCTCCTCCAACACCATCAACGACACCCTTTCAACCACCGCGGGAAACAGCGTCATTTTGGACAACATCGTGGTGTCCAGCGGTTCCAGCGGCATCAGCCCGACCGGCGGGGAAACCTCGGTTCCGGGTGGCCAATATGGCGGTCCGCCGTCGGTCTATTCGGCCTATGAAGCCGTGGGCGGGATGGGTTCCTGGACCCTGCCCTACCACAATACCAACAACATGGCCTGGTCGTCGCAGATGCTTGAAATCATGGCCCCCTCCTGCTCCACGCCCACCTTCACGGACACGCCCAGCTTTTCTCCCTCGCCTTCGCCCAGCTCCACGTGGACCGTCACCCCCAGTTCCACGGCGACCCCCACGGCCTCGCCCTCCCCCACGGGGACGATGAGCGCCACGCCCAGTTCCACGTTCACGGGCACGCCCACGGCCACGCCCACGCGGACCAACCCGGACACCCCCACGCACACGCCCACCCCCACCCCCACCGCCACCCACACCCGCCCCCCCGCCCCCAGCCCCACTCCCAACGCC
>JAJYGY010000134.1:3949-5869 GCA_021790555.1 bacterium | reverse complement strand
CTTCGACCCCGCCCGGCTTCAAACCGCCCGGCAGGACCTGGCCGAATCCCTCGGCCACGTGGAGGACACGCCGGATTCCATCACCCGGGTGCTTTTCACCAAGGCCCTCTTCGGCCCCGGCGACTACGGGCGCTGGGCCAGCCCGGCCAGCGTGGCCGGCCTGGACCGGGCCGACGTGCTGCGCTTCTTCCGGCAAAATTTCGGGCCCCGCGGCGCGGTGCTGGCCCTGGCCGGGCGCTTCGATCCGGCCTCCACCCTGGCCCAGCTGCGGGCCGATTTCGCCTCCTGGAAGGGGGGAGCCCCGGTGGCCGGGCGGGCCGGCCCCCGGCCCCTGGGCCCGGCCATCTATTTCTTCCCCAAGCAGGTCCCGCAGGTCTTCATCCGGCTGGGCTTCAAGGGCCTGAAGCGCCACGACCCCAGGAACATCCCCCTGCAGGTGGCCAACGACGTGCTGGGGGGCTCGGGCTTCTCCTCGCGCCTGATGCGGCAGATCCGCTCGGACCGGGGACTGGCCTATTTCGCCTACAGCACCTTCCAGCCCGAGGACGTGGCCGGGCCCTTCGAGGTGGTGGTGGGAACCCGGCCCGACGCGGTGAAGGAGACCCTGGACCTGGCCTTCGGCATCCTCAAGAAGTTCGCGCAGGCCGGGCCCACGCCCGGGGAATTGAAGCAGGCCCAGCAGGGCATGGTGGAGGCCTTCGCCGACAATTTCGAGTCGCCCTACGACCTGGCCGACTACGAGGCCGGCCTGGACTTCCACGGCTACCGTCCGGACTACCTGGCCTCCTACCGGCGCCGGGTGAGGGCCGTCACCCGGGCCCAGGCCGGCCAGGCGGCCGCCTCGGTGCTGGGGCAGCAGGACTGGGTGATGGCCGTGTGCGGGCCGGCCGACCTGGAGCCGGTCCTGAAGGGTTTCGGCCGCGTGGTGAAGGTGGAGGACGTGTTCAAGCCCCTGCCCAAGGATCCCCATTCGTGACCGGGATCATTTTCCCGCCGCCTTTCCCGGGTTAGGTCTGGGGAAACAAACCTTCCGGGAGGCGTCATGTTCGCGAGCAAGGACAAGAAGAAGGGGGCGGCCAAGGAGGAGCCCGGACAGAAGGAAGTTTCCCAGCAGGACCTGGAATCCGCGGCCTACTTCCGCTGGATCGAGCGGGGCTGCCCGCTGGACGACTCCCTGACCGACTGGGTGGAGGCGGAAAAGGACCTCAAGGCCCGGGGCTGAAGGCGCGTTGAAGTTCCGCCCTGGGGTAGTAGAACTTGAGGATGTCCCGCCACTTCCACCCCAGGGCCGCCAGGCGCCGGGCCCCGCTCTGGCACAGTCCCACCCCGTGGCCCATGCCGAACCCCTTCAACAGGTAGAAATCGCCCCAGGACCGGACGGAAAATCCGGCGCTGGGGAAGCTCTTCCATCCGAATTCCCGGCCGAAGGCCGAAAGAAAGCGCGCGGCCTCCACCTCCACCACGCGGTCCGAGCCCCGGTCGAGCACCTCGAAGCGCAGGGTGCGGTTCCTGCCGCCGGGCGTTTTGGCGCCCTCCCTGAAATCCAGCAGCCGCATGCCGGGCCGTCCCAGAAGGCCGTCCAGGGCCCGCTCCACCTGCCAGGCCGGCAGGCGCCTTTGCCAGCGGAACATGGGGTCGTCGCGGCAGAGGACCCGCCCCCTCCACGCGTCCGGGCGGGCCCGGTCCCCGGGCGAACCCTTTCCCCAGACCTCGTCCTCGTCGTCCAGGCTGCCCCCGCAGCAGCGCTGGAAAAGGTAGTCGCGGTAGGGTCCCCGCAGCACCACCCCCCGCGTGGCGGCCGCGGCCCCCTCCCCCACTCCGGCCGTCAGCAGGGCCTGGCTCGCGTCTTCGAGCACGAACGCGCCACGTCCTCCGGCACGGCGAACGAGATCGTCGGAGCGAAAGCCGAAGTAATCCACC
>JAJYGY010000134.1:0-3939 GCA_021790555.1 bacterium | reverse complement strand
TCGCAGTGCGTGTAGTCGCAAAGGTCGTAGCCCCGGTGGCGGGGGCGCAGGGTGGCGAAGCTGCGCACCACCACGGCCAGGGCCTTGAGGTATTCGGGCCCCCGGGCGTCGCCGCCCGTCTCGGCGGCCAGCACGCCGGCCACGTAGTCCTCCAGGCCCACGCGGTTGACCAGCCAGGGCTTGCCGTCCGGGCCCAGCCCGGCCCGGATCTCCAGGCTTCCGGCGTAGGTCCGCCGCCAGAGCGGGCCTTTCACCTCCAGGGCGCCTCCCGGGGATGAGAAGGCCCGGGGGCGGGCCAGGGGCAGGCGCAGGGGCACCCAGGCGCCGCTTCCGGCCGGGCAGCGGACCTGGATGAGGCGGGGCCGGCGCAGTTCCAGCACGCGCACGGTGAGCAGGGGCTCCCCGGCGCGCGCCGGGAAAGGGGCCAGGGACAGCAGCAGGGCGGCCCCCAGGGCCGCGCGCCGGGGGAGGGAAAGCCTGGGGTCGGGGAGGCCGGGTCTCATGGCCCCACTCTAACCCGCCCGGCGCCGCCTGCCTATCCCGGGTGGACATTCCCGGGCGGGCCAAGGTATACTTCGCAGGCCTCGGCCCCCCAGCTCGGGACCGGACCCCGCAGGCGCGCACCGACCATTTCAAGGATCGTTCATGGCCCAGATCACCCGCGAGGACCTCCGCAATTTCGCCATCATCGCCCACGTCGACCACGGCAAGACCACCCTGGTGGACGCCATCCTTCGCCAGGCCGGCGTGTTCCGCGCCAACGAGGCGGTGGAGGAGAGGGTGATGGATTCCAACGACCTGGAGAAGGAACGCGGCATCACCATCTTTTCCAAGAACGCCAGCTACCGCTACCAGGGCGTCAAGGTCAACATCGTGGACACGCCCGGCCACGCCGACTTCGGCGGCGAGGTGGAGCGCATCCTGCGCATGGTCGACGGCGTGCTGCTGCTGGTGGACGCGGCCGAGGGGCCCCTGCCCCAGACCCGCTTCGTGCTGAAGAAGAGCCTGGAACTGGACCTGAAGCCCATGGTGGTCATCAACAAGATCGACCGCCCCGACGCCCGGCCCCACGAGGTGCTGGACCAGGTGCTCAACCTGTTCATCAGCCTGGGCGCCAGCGAGGAGCAGTGCGACTTCCCCTACCTCTACGCCAGCTCGCGCCACGGCTACGCCAAGAAGGAACTGGACGAGCCCGACGGCGACCTGCGCCCCCTGCTGGACATGGTGCTGAAGCACGTGCCGGCCCCCCAGGGCGACCCGGACGCCGGGCTGCAGATGCTGGTGACCACCATCGCCTACAGCGAGTACGTGGGCCGCATCGCCATCGGGCGCATCGCCCGCGGCACGGTGCGGGCCGACCGCTCGGTGGCCCTGTGCCGCCTGGACGGGACCACCCAGGTGGCCCGCCCCACCAAGCTGTTCAGCTTCGAGGGCCTCAAGCGCGAGGACGCCGAGCAGGCCTCGGTGGGCGACATCGTGGGCATCTCGGGCTTTCCCGAGGTGCTCATCGGCGAGACCATGGCCTCGCCCGAGGCTCCCCAGGCCCTGCCGCCCATGACCGTGGACGAGCCCACCATCTCCATGACCTTCGGCGTCAACACCTCGCCCCTGGCCGGCCAGGAGGGCAAGTACGTCACCAGCCGGAACCTGAAGGACCGGCTGGAGAGGGAGCTGCTCTCCAACCTGGCCCTGAGGGTGGCGCCCACCGAGACGCCCGACACCTTCGTGGTGTCCGGCCGCGGCGAGCTGCACCTGGGCATCCTGCTGGAGACCATGCGGCGCGAGGGCTTCGAGCTGGAGGTGGGCAAGCCCCAGGTGATCCTCAAGCAGGAGGGCGAGAAGACCCTGGAACCCTACGAGCAGCTCATCCTGGACCTGCCCACCGAGAGCGTGGGCGCCGTGATGGAGCGCCTGGGGCCCCGCCGTGGCGAGCTGAAGGACATGCAGCCCTTCGGCGAGGGCCGCTCGCGGCTGGAGTTCTCCATCCCCAGCCGGGGCCTGATGGGCTTCCGCACCGAGTACCTGAGCCTGACGCGGGGCGAGGGCCTGATGCACAGCGTCTTCGCCGGCTACGGCGAGTACAAGGGGGACCTGGCCGGCCGGGCGCGCGGCGTGCTGTTCGCCACCGACCCGGGCGAATCCACCACCTACGCCCTCTACGCCAACCAGGAGCGCGGCACCCTGTTCATCGGCCCCCAGACCAAGGTCTACATGGGCATGATCGTGGGCGAGAACAGCCGCGAGGGCGACCTGGGCGTCAACGTCACCAAGGCCAAGGCCCTCACCAACGTGCGCAACAGCGGGTCGGAGGAGGCCCAGGTGCTGACCCCGCCGCGCGACATGCCCCTGGAACGCTGCCTGGAATACATCGAGGACGACGAACTGGTGGAGATCACGCCCCTGAACATCCGCATGCGCAAGAAGGTGCTGGACGCCACCCAGCGCAAGCGCATGGAAAGGGCCCGGGCCGCGCTTTCCTGAGCCGGCCCGGCCACCGCCCGGATTTTCACAAGGCCCCATGCCCCCCCTGACCCTGGAACAGATCATGTCCACCCACCCGCTGATGGTGGAGGAGGACGACACGGTGCTGCGCGCCTGCGAGCTGATGCAGGAGCGGCGCGGCGGATCGGTGATGGTGGTGAAGTGGCGCCGCGACTCCGCCGGCGGCGAGCCCTGGCCCGAGGTGGCCGGCATCTTCACCGAGCGCGACGTGGTGAAGTCGCTGGTGCGCTTCCGCGAGGGCCTGGCCTCCATGCGCGTCTCCGAGGTGATGACCTCGCCGGTGATGAGCCTGGCGCCCGAGGAGGACGTGGCCAACGCCGAGAACCTGATGATGCTCCTGCGCATCCGCCGCATCCCGGTGGTGAGGGAGGGCCGCCTGGTGGGGCTGATCACCCGCGGCGAGGTGATGGAGGCCATGCGCCGCCGCATGGCCGAGGACGAGGAGAAGCGCGAGGAACTGGAGGAGAAGGCGGCCCACGACGCCCTCACCGGCCTGGCCAACCGCCTGCTCTTCGACGAGACCCTGCAGCGCGAGGTGGCCCGGTTCCTGCGGCACGGGGGCAGCCTTTCGCTGACCATGATCGACATCGACCATTTCAAGGACGTCAACGACCGCCACGGGCACCCCATGGGCGACAAGGTGCTGAAGCAGCTGGCGGCCATCCTGTCCTCCAACGTGCGCAAGACCGACCTGGTGGCCCGCTGGGGCGGCGAGGAGTTCGCCGTGCTGGAGACCCTCACCGAGGACTACCGCGCCGGCGTGGTGGCCGAGAAGCTGCGCCAGGAGGTGGAAAAGGCCGACTTCGGCGACGAGGACGTCCGGCTGAAGGTCACCATCTCGGCCGGGGTGGCGGTGTTCCGCGCCGGCATGCAGCGCGCCTCACAGCTGGTGAAGCGCGCCGACGAGGCGCTCTACCGCGCCAAGCGCTCCGGCCGCAACCGCGTGGTGCTCACCGGCGACTGACGAAAGGGGGCGGGAATTCCGTGGACGCTTCCTCCCCAAAAACGGACCTCGCCCCCCTCCTGGGCCTGACCCTCCTGCTGGCCTGGGCCGGCCTTTTCCTCATCCATCCCCTCTACACCAACGACACCTGGTTCCACCTGAAGGAAGGCGAACTGATCTGGCGGCAGGGGGCGCTCCCGGGCCGGGACGTCTTCGCCTACACCTCGGCCGGGGCCTCCTGGCCCAAGGGGTCCTGGCTTTTCGACCTGCTGGCCTTCGGGCTGTACCGCTGCTGCGGCGTGGCCGGCCTGGTGCTGGCCGCGGCCGGCCTGGGCCTGGCCGCGGCCCTGGCCGTGCTGCTGCTGGGGCGGCGGCGGGGCCTGCCCGCGCCGCTGAGCCTAAGAGGACTCTCCGGTACACGGACGATACCCGTGGCCGCTCGCTCGGCACCCGGAACGCCGACGCAGGTTCCCAAGGGCACGTGCTTCTCAGCG